>NZ_JBFAAD010000027.1:76873-106787 GCF_040639555.1 Streptomyces sp. NPDC023838 | reverse complement strand
CGTGCACTCCGAAGTCGGCGGCCACCTGCTCGACCGTCACGCCCGGGCCGCGGTTCCTCGCGACCCGTACGACGTCCTCGCGGAACTCTTTCGGATCAGGCTTGGGCACAGCGACATCCTTCCCACTCGCCCCACAGGGCAAGCCAGTTCAGATGTCACCCAATCGTGCACCAGACCCCTCACCCTCCCCCAACTCAGACGCCTGATCAGCCGACTCACCCGGCCCCACCCAAGCAGCAGCCATGTCCTGCACTGGTCGCCCGGGTGCAGTTGGAGGGCAACTTCACGGCCGTCGACGTCACGGTGCCGGCCGGCGAGTCCCGCGGTGCCGTCACGGCCGCGTTGCGCAAGAAGTACGACATCCCGGCTACCGGCAAGGACGGTAAGCCGGTCCGATTGCTGGACGCGTTGGGACAGCAGAACAAGATCGTGGTGCTGCACGAGAAGTTCAACGATCGCTTCGCGTTCTTCGCGGGGGACGACAAGAAGGATCACGCGAACGTCATCACGTACCTGCCCTGGTCGTTGGCCAAGCGGGTCTCGGCCAAGCGGGTAACTGTCGTCAGGGACTACTCGACAGTGCGGCCAGGCGGCGGCTCTGGCACCAAGGATACGAACGAGCCGTTCGTACCGGCCCTGGTGGACGAGTTGTCCGGCCGCTGCCAGGGCCTGCAGACGGCGGTCTGCAAGGTGTTGAGCACCAAGGGTGCGGACGTGCTTGCGCGCTCGGAACAGCTCGTCGGCTTGGCGCAGGACGCCGCGGAGTACAAGAACCTGCCGAAGCCCACCGCGCCGCTGAACGAGACCCAGGCCGCCAAGAACCTCAAGGCGTCCCAGCACGCGGTCAACGCCAACGCCGGCAGAGTCGCCCCGGCCGGCAAGACGCCGTCCAAGGTGCCTGATCTGGTACCGACCAAGCTGACCGGCTGGGCGGTCGCCTTCAGCGCGACCGCGTTCCGCGCGCAGGACACCTTCCGTAACGATCAAGCCAGCACGCTGGACAAGATCGAATCGCTCGTCGCGGCTGTACCGCTCCTGGGCGAGACCGTCGGGTTCGGCAATGCCCTGGCCGCCCGCTCCGCGTCGAGATGATCTACCAGGTGTCTGAGCGCGCCCCGAGTCCGACGGACATCCACGGCCCGTTCGGTCCACGCCAGGACCAGACAAACACGCTGTCCGCCAACTTCCCCGGCACCGAAAGGACCCACTCCGCGAGGCTGACCTATATCTCCAAGCCGTAAGAGCATCTTGGCAATCCCGGCCTTCTACGAGCGGTGAGGTTTCACACAACACGTCGGGCAATCTCGCCTCATGCGCAGAACCACCGATCCGTCGCTCACTGGTGACTAGGCCCTGTGTGAGGTTGTGATCAGTTGCTGAGGTCGTCGTCCCCAAGGGCGCCGGCCGCGCGCACCCTGTCGGCGGACAAGCTCGGCGCGGTGTCCGAGCCGAAGTCGCTGACTGATACTCGGTGGCTGTTCTTCAGTGGTTCGGCGTTTTGTTTCCAGTGGGGTCCGCAATGCTCTGCTGCTCCCTGGCGGCCTCGACGAGCGTGGGTCGTTGACAGGTTTGGTGAGGGCGTGATGTGTACACGCCCTGGTGGCCAGGAGCCGGCAGCCGCAGAGGGGTGCGGAATCCATGAGCCGAGTGGCGCCGTGGCCCGCCACCGGCATGGCGCCTCTCGCACGCCACAGAAGGTCGCGACGCGTGACATAAAGTGATTAAATGGACACGCGATGTCATCGTTTCAGTCGCGCGCACATACCTGGAGCCCGCCATGGCCCGGATCACCATCAACGGTATGACCATCGATCCGCTGGGCACCTATCTGTGCGGGTACCGGCCTGCCGATCTCGGTGCCGTCCGGGCGTTGCCCTTCGTGGCCTGGGCGGATGTCTATCTGGAGGGCTTCAAGATCGCCCCTTCCTTTCGGCCAGGCGGGTTGCAATCCGATCTGGCCCTCCCGGTCGCCCTGGCCGCACCCACCGGCGGCAGTGGATTCACAGGAGCATGCGGTCGATGCGGTGTCTCATGACGATGTCGATCCGGAAGCGGACGGTGTCAGACAGCGGATCGCCGATGCGGCCGGCGTCAGAGCCGATGACGTCCAGCTCACGAGGAACAAGATGTGTCTCACGCTTTCAGGAGACCACCTCGGCGCGCTGCGCTGCACTGGTGCACCCCACACGCTCCGCTCGGCCATACCCGGCTGGAGGCAGCCATGCGTCTGCTCAGATCGCTGATCGCCATAGCGTACGCGGTGTTCGCACTGGCGATACCCGGCGTCGGCGCCCGCCCCGCCCAGGCAGCCGCCGGGCCGCCGCAGACCGTACCGACCCTGCGACATTGGACGGCGGGCACCGGTACGTACACCTTCACCGACGCCACCCGCGTCGTCGTCGACCCTGCGTACACCGCCCAACTGGCCGACGAGGCCGCCATGTTCGCCCAGGACCTGGGTGCGCTGGCCGGGCGCAGGGTGGCCGTCGTCACCGGGAGATCAGCCGCCGGTGACATCGGGCTCAGCCTCGGTGGCACCGCCCTGCCCGCCGAGGGCTATCGGATGACGGTCGCGGGATCCCTCACCATCAAGGCCAGGACCGGCGCCGGCGCGTTCTACGGCACCCGGAGCGTCCTCCAGCTCCTGCACCAGTCCGCCACGGTGCCGGCCGGCACGGCGGTGGACTGGCCCGCCAAGGCCGAGCGTGGGCTCATGGTCGACCAAGGGCGCAAGTTCTTCACCGTGGACTGGCTCAAGCAGCACATCAAGGAGCTGGCGTACCTCAAGCTCAACTACTTCCACTTCCATCTGTCGGACACGTACGGATTCCGCCTGGAGAGCTCCACGCACCCGGAGATCGTCTCCGCCGACCACTACTCCAAGCAGGACATCGCCGACCTGGTCGAGCTCGGCCGCAAGTACCACGTCACCATCGTCCCGGAGATAGACACGCCCGGGCACATGAAAGCGGTCCTGGCCGCGCACCCTGAGCTCAAGCTCAAGAGCAGCTCGGGCGCGGTCAGCCCCGACTTCATCGACCTCTCGCTCCCCGGCTCGTACGCGTTGATCAAGCACCTGATCAACGAGTACCTGCCGCTGTTCCCGGCCCCGTACTGGCACATCGGCGCGGACGAGTACGTCACCGACTACGGCAAGTACCCGCAGCTGCTCAGCTACGCCCGCGCGCACTACGGCGCGAAGGCCACCGCCAAGGACGCCTATTACGGGTTCGTCAACTGGGCCGACGGCCTGGTGCGGGCGGGCGGCAAGACCACGCGGATGTGGAACGACGGCATCAAGTCCGGCGACGGGACGCTCCGCCCCCACCCCGGAATCGTCGTCGAGTACTGGTACACCTACGGCCTCACTCCCCAGCGGCTGGCCGACGCCGGGCACGTCGTGGCCAACGAGTCCTGGACTCCCACCTATTACGTGCTCGGGGGCCCGAAGCCCGACACCAAGTGGATGTACGAGACCTGGACCCCGGACCGCTTCGAGGGCGGCAACACCCTGTCCGCCCCCGCGAAGAACCCCGGCTCGGTGATCCACGTCTGGTGCGACATCCCCACCGCCGAGACCGAGGAACAGATAGCCGCCGGCATCATGTACCCGCTGCGCGCGCTGGCCCAGCAGACCTGGGGATCGCCGAAGCCCGCGGCGACGTACGCCGCGTTCACCCCGGTCGTCGCGGCCGTCGGGCACAACCCCGCCTGGCCCGGCCCGGCCCGGCCCGGCAGCCTGGCCCTGGGCCGTCCGACCACCGCCTCCAGCGAGGCGGCGTACGGAAAGTCCTTCCAGATCCAGCTCTCCGACGACCGCCACCTGACGCACCGTCCATTCCACGACCGCCGGTACCGGCAGGGTTCAGGACCTGACCGGTCCGGCCGGTACATCCGCGTGTACGGCACCCAGCGGGGCGCCGCCTACGGCTACTCACTGTACGAATTTCAGGTGTACGGCGGTCAGTTGAGCGGCACTCGCACCCTCACCGCAGGAGTCAAGGCCCTCGACGACCCGGCGAGCTCCCACACGTCCGGCACTCAGTTGATCACCTGGACACCGCACGGCGGGCCCAACCAAGAACCTGCCGGGTGAGAGGCAACGGGATATTGCCAGGGATGGATGGTTGTGCTGCTTGGGAAGCCCGGTGTGTGTGGTGATCTGGGTCGCGGGCAGCCCTGACCGTGGAGCGTGCGGCTACAGGCGGTCGATCCGGTCTCCCCGGCAGCGGTTGCGGGCGTCGAAGACGTACGTCGCATGGCGTTCCACCAGGCCGTAGTCGAGGCCGTCGTGGTCGGTCAGGACAACGACTGCGTCTGTAGTCGCGATCTCCGCCTCGGTCAGCTCGACGCACAGCACCCCGGGCGGCAGCAACTGGACATCGGCGTACGGCTCCACGGCCCGGACGCGCGCGCCGCGCGCCATCAGCAGCTCGGCGACGGTGGCGGCGGGGGACTCCCGTACATCCCCGGTGTTCTTCTTGTACGCGAGCCCGAGCACCAGCACCCGTGCGCCGGCCAGCGGTCGGCCGAGTCCGGCGAGACCGCCTTCGATGCGCCCCACCACGTACTCGGGCATGTGTTCGTTGATCTCGTGGGCGAGCGAAACGAAGCGCACGTCGTGCTGGAGCTTCTGCCGTACCTGCCAGGAGAGATAGGAGGGGTCCACCGGCAGGCAGTGACCGCCCACCCCGGGTCCGGGCGTGAAGTGCATGAAGCCGAACGGCTTGGTGGCGGCCGCGTCCACCGCTTCCCAGATGTCGACGCCGAGGGGCCCGGCGCACATCGCAAGTTCGTTGACGAGCGCGATGTTCACCTGCCGGAAGGTGTTCTCCAGCAGCTTGGTCAGCTCGGCGGTGCGCGGGGAGGAGACCGGCACGGTCCGCGTCACGATCCGGTCGTAGAACTCCGTGACGGCTTCGAGGGAGGCGTCGTCGATGCCGGAGACGACCTTGGGAGTGTTCTCCAGCTGCCAACGGGCGTTGCCCGGGTCGATGCGTTCCGGGCTGTACCCGAGCCGGAATCCGTCGCCGGCCCGCAGCCCGCTGCCCGCCTCCAGGATCGGCAGGAGGATCTCCTCGGTGGTGCCGGGGTACGTCGTCGACTCCAACACCACGACCGCACCCGGACGCAGGAGCGGGGCGACCGACCGCCCCGCGCTTTCGACGCACCGCAGGTCCGGCGCGCCGTCACGCAGAGGAGTGGGCACGGTGATCACGCAGACGTCGAAGGTGCCCGCGTCCGCGTAGTCGGTGCTGACCCTCAGCCGCCCGGAATCGAGCAGCGGCAGTAGTCGTTCGTCCGGGATGTCCTCGACATACGAGTCGGCGGCCTCCAGCCGTTTGACGCGCTGCTCGTCGGTGTCCAGGCCGGTGACCCGGAAGCCCGCCTCCGCAGCACGCACCGCCAGCGGCAGCCCCACATATCCCAGTCCAAGTACCAGGACGTTCCGTCGTGCTGAGGTCTCCGTTGATCCCATCTGACGTTTCTCCGATCTTGCGTGCGACGTGAGACGTGTTGCTCGTTACAGATTGTTACGTAACGGGGTACTTTGTCGCTGGCATATAACAGATGCCGTTCCGCATCACTCGGATACCGCAACCGAACAGGCGGCGTATGAATCCCTCGACGTACTTGATCACTGGCGGTGCCGGCTTCATCGGCTCACATCTCACCGACGCCCTGCTCGCGCAGGGCCATGCGGTCGTCGTGCTCGACAACCTCGCCACCGGAAGCGAGAAGAACCTGGACGAGGCCCGACGGAATCCACACTTCCGATTCGTCCATGGCTCCGTACTCGACCAGCTGCTCGTGGACGAATGGGTCCGCCGGTGCGACACGGTGATCCATCTGGCCGCCGCCGTCGGCGTCCGGCTGATCGTGGAACGGCCCCTCCAGTCCTTCACCACCAACCTCCGCGGTACCGAGACCGTCATCGAGGCGGCCCACCGGTACCGCCGCAAGGTGCTCGTCGCCTCCACCTCGGAGATCTACGGCAAGAACTCCTCGGGACCACTCGCCGAGGGCTCCGACCGGATCCTCGGCAGCACGAGCGTGGCGCGCTGGTCGTACTCCACCGCCAAGGCCGTCGACGAGATCCTCGCCTTCGCCTACCACCGCGAACTGGGCCTGCCCACCATCGTGGTACGGCTGTTCAACACGGTCGGACCGCGGCAGAGCCCCGCGTACGGGATGGTCATGCCCCGGCTGGTGCGCCAGGCCGTCGAGGGGGAACCGCTCACCGTGCACGGCGACGGCACGCAGCGGCGCTGTTTCGCGCACGTCGCCGACGTCGTCGACGCGCTGCTGCGGTTGCTTGCCCACCCGGAGGCGGTCGGCAAGGTCTTCAACATCGGTACGAACGAAGAGACCACCATCGCCGAGCTGGCCGCCCGCGTCATCGCACGCAGCGCCAGCAACTCGGACATCCGGCTGGTCCCCTACCACCAGGCGTACGGCGAGGGTTTCGAGGACATGGAGCGCCGACTGCCCGACACCGCACGCATCCGCACCCTCACCGGCTGGCGCCCGCAGCGCACCCTCGACGACATCCTCGACGCGACCATCGCCGAGGCGCGCGCCGAGCGCGTGCCGGTGCCGGCCTGACCTGGTCTGAGAGGACCTTCACCGTGCCCTACGCGCTCGCGGCCGCAGCGGCGGCCCTGCTGCTCACCGCCGTACTGACCGAACTCCTACGCGCCCTCGCGCTGCGGTGGCGACACGCCTGTGCCGGTCTCCTGGACCGGCCCGGCGCGCACAAGGCGCACACCCGCCCCACCCCCCATCTGGGCGGGGTCGCGGTGGCCGCGGGAACCCTCGCCACTGCCACCTCGGGACTGTGGACCGGGCAGGCGCCGCTGGGCCCCGAGGTCGGCACGCTGCTCGCGGCCGCAGCCGCCATCGCCGTGCTCGGACTGCTCGACGACCTGCGGCCGCTGGGGCCCGGGGCGCGACTCATCGTCGAGACGGGTGCCGCGGGTGCCGTCGCGTACGGCAGCGGACTGGGGCTGCTGACCGGCGCCCTCGCCGTACTGTGGATCGTCTTCGTCACCAACGCCTTCAACCTGCTGGACAACTCCGACGGAGCAATGGCGACGGTCGCTGCCGTCACCGCACTGGGGCTCGCCATCTGCGCGATCACCGAGGGCCCTACCGGTCTCGCCCTGCTGCTCTGCGTACTGGCCGCCGCCCTCACCGGCTTCCTGCTGCACAACTGGCATCCCGCCCGGATCTTCCTCGGCGACTGCGGCTCGCTGTTCACCGGTTTCGTGCTGTCCTCCGCCGCTGTCCTGCTGCACACCGGCGACACCCCGGCCCGCACCATGGGCGCGGTGCTCGCCTTCACCCTCGTCGTCACCGCCGACACCGCGCTCGTCCTCGTCTCCCGGCGCCGGGCCGGCCGCCGGCTGCTGCTCGGCGGCACCGACCACATCGCGCACCGGCTCCAGCGGCTCGGGCTGACGGTGCGGGGAACGGCCGTGGTACTGGGCGTCACCGCGTTCGTCGGGACGCTCATCGGGCTGCTGATCCACCACGCCTGGCTGCCGCCCTCCGTCGTACTGCCGGTGGCGGTCGCCGCGCTTGTGGCCCTCGGCGGACTGCTCAGGGTGCCGGTGTACGAGGCCGGCCGGGTTGCCCGGCCTCGCCGACCGACCGGCCCGCGCCAGGACCGAGGCCGCCGGACCGTTGGCAGACCCCGTGCTGCCAGGGCGATCGATACGGCAAGCAGGTGACGGGCAGGGACGTACGCCTGCCGGCCACAACGCGCACGGACGTGTCCACCGGCCTGACCACCGTCCTGTGCGCCGGGGTTCCTGTGGCCGCTGCGACTCCGGCCGCCGCGGCCGCCGCGGTCGTCCGGCTCGCAACCGAGGGCGTGGCGGCCGACGTCCACCTCTGCAACGCGTACACCCTCGCCCTCGCCGACCGGGACCCACGACTCGGCCAGGTGCTGCGGACCGCGACGCTCAACCTCCCCGACGGGCAAGGGGTGGTGTGGGCCAACCGGATCGTCCACCGGAGCCGCTCCTTGCCGCCGATGCGGGTGTACGGCCCCGACCTCTTCCTGGACGTCTTCCGAACCGGCCAGGATGTGGGCCTGCGCCACTACCTCCTCGGCTCCACCCCCGCGGTACTGGAACAGCTGGGCGCCGAGCTGCTCGCCCGCTTCCCGCGCGCCCTGATCGTCGCCGCCGAGTCGCCGCCGTTCCGTGAACCGACCGACGGGGAACGGCAGTCGCAGCTCGACCGGATCCGTGCGAGCGGCGCCCAGATCGTCTGGCTCGGCCTCGGCACCCCCAAACAGGACTACGAGGCCGCCCGGCTGGCCGCCGCGCACCCCGCGGTATTCGCCGCTGTCGGCGCCGCCTTCGACTTCGTCTCCGGCAACAAGCCGCAGGCCCCGCTGTGGATGCAACGGCACGGCCTGGAATGGCTCTTCCGCCTCTGCAGCGAACCGCGCCGACTGTGGCGCCGGGTGCTGTGGGGGCATCCCCGTTTCCTCTGGGCAGCATACAAAGGAGCACGACAGTGACCCTCCTTCACCGTGCGCGCAGCACCATGCAGCGCCTCGGCATCGATATCGCCCGCTATACGGCAAGCTGGAGCGGTCGGCAACTCGTGCAGTTGCTCCGAAAGTTCGATGTCGGCCTCGTCATTGACGCGGGTGCACACGCCGGCGGCTACGGCACGATGCTCCGCCGCTCCGGCTACCGCGGCCGTATCGTCTCCTTCGAGCCGCTCACCGGCCCCCGCACGGGGCTTCAGCGCAGGGCGGCGTCCGACCCGGCCTGGACGGTCCTGCCGTACGCGCTCGGCGACCACTC
The DNA here is from genome assembly GCF_040639555.1 of Streptomyces sp. NPDC023838. Taxonomy (NCBI): domain Bacteria; kingdom Bacillati; phylum Actinomycetota; class Actinomycetes; order Kitasatosporales; family Streptomycetaceae; genus Streptomyces; species Streptomyces sp. NPDC023838. The sequence continues at coordinate 97,962 of NZ_JBFAAD010000027.1, read as the reverse complement.
CGGCACCATCGTCATGAACGTCGCGGGCAACGCGGGTGCGAGCAGCTCCGTCCTTCCCATGCTCGAACGCCACCGCGCGGCTGCCCCGCACGCCGCCTACCTGAGTCGCCAGACCGCCGAGATCCGCCGCCTCGACGAACTGTGGGAGCAGATCGTCGCCCCGGGCGAGCGGGCCTTCCTCAAGATGGACGTGCAGGGGTACGAGGCGCATGTGCTGCGCGGCGCCGGTCGGTACGCGAGCGAGTGCGTCGGCATCCAGACCGAGACGTCCTTCGTGCCCCTGTACCGGGACGGACTGCTCTTCGATGACGCCCTCGCCCTTACCCAGGGCGAGTTGGGCCTCACTCTGATGTCCGTCGTGCCCGGGTTCACCGACCCGCACACCGGCCAGATGCTCCAGTGCGACCTGGTGCTCTTCCGCGCGGACACCGCCCCCAAGGACGGGCGCATGCCGGCCCAGGCGGCGCGGGCGGCCCGGTGAGAAGAGCCGTCATCGTCCAGCAGTACGTGCCGGGCTACCGCCTCGCGTTCTACGAACGCCTGACCCGCGAGCTCGCCGGCCGAGACATCGAGCTGACCGTCGCCCACGGCCGCCCCTGGGGCAAGGACATCCGGCGCGCCGACGCCTGCGCCCTTGCCGGATCGGTCCTACTGCCGCAGCGCACCTTCCGCCTCGCCGACCGCCATCTCGTCTGGCGGGGCCTGGGCCCCCTCGCCCGCGACTGCGACGCCCTGGTCCTCGGCCAGTCCCTGCACAGCCTGGAGAACTACCGCGCACTGCTGAGCCGTGGCGGCCCACCCGTCGGGCTGTGGGGCCACGGCGGGACCTACACGCGCAGCCACTCGGCCCCGCTGCGCGCAGCCAAGCGCGCTCTGACCCAGCGGGCCCGCTGGTTCTTCGCCTATACGGAGAAGGGCGCCCGGCACGTCATCGGCGAGGGCTTCCCCCAACAGCGGGTCACGACGGTCCGCAACACCGTGGACACCAAGGCCTTGGCCGCAGCCCGTTCCCGTATCCCCGGCACCGAACTCTCGGCCCTGAGGCAGTCGTACGGGCTGCGCCCCGGCCGTACCGCGCTGTATGTCGGCGGCCTCGACGCCGCCAAACGTATCCCGTTCCTGCTGGCGGCGGCCGGCCGGGTTGCGCAACGGCTGCCCGGCTTCAGGCTGCTCGTCGCGGGCGACGGGGCGCAGCGACACCTCGTGGAGGAAGTCCAGCGTGCGGGCGGTCCCGTCGTGTACGTGGGGACGGCCACCGCTGAGGACAAGGCCCGGCTCGGCGCTGTCGCCGACGTCCTGCTGGTGCCCGGCGCGGTGGGGCTCGCCGCGGTCGACTCGTTCGCGCTGGACACTCCCCTGGTCACCACCACCCATGCGGCGCACGGGCCCGAGTTCGAGTATCTGCAGCACGGCCGCAACGCACTCGTCGTGGATGGTGGCCTGGACGCGTACAGCGCGGCCGTCACGGATCTGCTCACCCGGCCCGCACTCTACGACAGACTGCTTTCCGCCTGCCGGACGGATGCCGAGCTGTACACGGTCGAGTCAATGGCACGGCGATTTGCCGACGGAGTGGAGGGCCTGATCCATGCCGGCACCTGAGAGCTGGTGGCGCAGTCGCAAGGTCCTGAGACGGCTCGGTATCGGCGCCCTCCTTCTGTTCGCGGTGACGGCAGGTACCGGCTGGCTGCTCTACCAGCGGCTCGACGGCAACATCCGCACCGACGAGGCCGCCGCCCGGGCCCTCGCCGCGGACCAGGGCAAGCGGCCCCGCCCTGCGCCCGGCAAGGCCCAGAACATCCTGGTGCTCGGATCGGACAAGGAAGCGAACTGGGGCAGCGAACGCTCCGACACCACCATGCTGATCCACCTCTCGGCGGACCGAAGCCGGGCTTCCGTGGTCAGCGTTCCGCGGGACCTGGTGGTGGAGATCCCCAGCTGCCTGCAGCCGGACGGCTCCCGCAGCACTGCCCAGTACGCCCCGTTCAACTGGGCCTTCCAGTTCGGCAGGGCCGCCTGTGCGGTCCGTACCTTCGAGGATCTCTCCGGCATCCGGGTCGACCACCATCTCGTCGTCGACTTCTCCGGCTTCAGAAGGGTCGTCGACGCTGTCGGGGGCGTGGAGGTGAACGTGTCCGAGAAGGTCCGTGAGCCTGAGTACAACATCACGCTCCAGCCAGGCAGGCAGCTGCTGCGCGGCCAACGGGCACTCGTGTTCGTACGCACGAGGGTGGGCGTCGGCGACGGCAGTGACCTCCAACGGGTGGAGCGGCAGAAGCAGTTCGTTCGGGAGCTGTTGAAGAAGGCGCAGAGCGACGGAGTGCTGACCAACCCCACCAAGCTGTATCCGCTGCTGGACGCGGCGACGTCCTCGCTGGTGGCAGACCCCGGCCTCGACTCGCTGGACGAGCTCTACCGGCTGGTGAACAGTGCGCGGGCGATCCCCGCGAGCGGTACACAGATCCTGACCGTTCCGAGCGTGGAGCACCCCGATCAGTGGGGCCGGTACGCGATGGTCGAGGATCAAGCCAAGGCCTTGTTCCGGGCGATCCGCGACGACCGGCCGCTGCCGAGGGTCTACAACGCGTACGAGAAGGACCCGTCCGGCCGGTCCTTTCTGGACGGCTCCGACTCCTAGCAGTCCAGGGCGGCGAGCCCGGCCCACGGGTCGGTGGGCGGGGCGGGCAGTGCGATGTACGGCGAGAGCATGTGGAGCAGGGCTTGGCGCTCGGTCAGCCGGGCACGGGCCCACTCGCTCATCCACCGTCCCTGCGCGAGAAGTTCCTCGGGGTCGCGGCGAAGCAGATCGCGGACGCGCCCGGCCGCGGCGCGCGGGGTGTCCATCAGGTGCAGGCCGCGGTCGGGACCCGGTAGCCAGCCGAGTCCCGGCTGGCGGGAGGTGACATGGACCCGGCCCGCGCACATCGCGATCGGCAGCCGGTCGGAGAAGTAGCCTGCGTGCTTGCGATAGCGATCCCACCCGGCGCTGATCAACGCTCCCTCCATGACGGTCAGCTGCTCGGGAAAGGGGACGGGGCCGCGTGCGCAGGGGCCTCGCCATCCCCTGCCGTACACCGAGAGCCGCGTTCCCGTGACCTTGCGCAACTCCTTGACGAGCAGGGCCCGTTCGCGATCATCGGGGATCAGTTCGATTCCCAGGTACGTGAGCCGCTTGCCGACCAGCGTCACTCCGCCCGCGGCCGGCTCCGGGCCGCGCGGCGCGGCGAGCAGATGCAGCGGCGCGACGTGCGGCACGTACCGCACCGGCCGGCCGCAGGCCCGACGCAGCATCGCGGCCTGCCCACCCGCGGCGACGCTGAAGACTTCTTCCGCGGCCCGCATCCACGCCAGGTTCCGCTCGCGCAACGGCTTGGTGAGCCCTCCCCACGCGTCGCCCTCCCACACCACGACCGGCGGTTCCCCGGCGGTCCGCAACCACTTCCGGACATGCCGGTTCGTCCACGGGTACGACTGGGGGGACTGGACGAAGACCAGGTCCGGACGGGAGGAAGGCAGTTGGTCCCCGGCGGCGGGGACGGCGCACGCGTACCTCAGCAGGCCCGCATCGGCGAGGTCCTCGAAGGCACGCGCGAAGCGGGTGCGCGGGCCGAAGGGCTCAGGTTCATTGCTGATCTGCAGTACGAGGGGCGTGGGGGTCACGGGCGGCTGCCTTCCGTGGTGAACCAGCGTGTGTATGCGGCGGCCACGTCCCGCAGCTCGAAACGGCCCGCCGTCCGGTGGCGCCCCGCCGTCGCGAGCCGAGCCCGCAACTGCGGGTCGCGGGCCAGCCGGCTCATGGCGGCGGCCAGCGTCCGGGGCGAGTCGATGTCCACGGCGAGGCCGCCGTCCCCGGCGACCCAGGGCACGGCCCCACTGCGTTCGCCCACGATGACGGGGAGCCCCATGCCCATCGCCTCGACTGTGATCATCGAGAACGACTCGATACGGGACGGGTGGACCAGGACGTGGGCCTCGGCGGCGATCCGGCGCAGCAAGGTGTCGTGCGCCAGCGGGCCGGCGAATTCGACCCCGGCGGTGAGCCCGTGTGCGGCGGCCCACTGCCGGGCCGGTCCCCGCGCGCCGTGTCCGTCGCCGCACAGCAGCAGCCGGGCGTAAGGGAGTTCGACCTGTAGCAGCGCGAAGGCGCGCAGCAGCGTGGCCGTGTTCTTGAGCGGCCCCCAGCCCTGGACGGCGGTGGCGAACACCGGGGCGGCGTCGGGCGGCGCGGTGGCGCTGGGCAGATGCTCCATCCGCACCCCGTTGGGGATGACCTCGATGGGCCGTCGTACACCGAGCACCCGGCGCAGATGCCGCGCGGTATAGGGGCTGTTGGCGCTGAGCGCGGTGGCGCGGTGGACGGCCGGTAGAGCCATGGAGTGGCGCAGCCAGCGGTAGGTGCTGCGCATCTCCCAGGCGTAGCGCAATGGGGTGTCGTGGGCGGTGACGAAGGAGGGCAGGCCGCTGGCGATCGCGGCCAGCGCGAACTCGTACGTCCAGTGGGCGCTGACCAGGTCGGCGGGGTAGGCCCGTATCGCGGCCGCGAGCCCTCGGCGTTCGGCGCGGAACAAGTCCTTCAGCCGGTGTCTGGCCCGCGGGCGCTGCGGTACGACGACGAGGTCGATGCCCTTGCCGCTGTACACCTGCCGCCCGGTGACGGCGCCGCTCAGGGCGTACACCGTCAGTCGGTGCCCCTGCTCCAGCCAGGTCCTGGCGAGCCAGCCGGTGCACGGTCCGCTGTAGACGGCGGGTAGCCGCGCGGGCAGCAGGTGCTGGAGGGGGGTCAGATCGACGGGGCCTGCGAGGCCGATGTGCATGGGTGGCTCCTCGGTTGGGATCTGACGAGACCGTGGCGGCGGGCCGTGGCATAGACGGGCAGACGGGTGCGGAGCACGGTGCAGGCGAGGGCCACCGGGAACATGGCGCCGAGGCCCAGCAGCAGCCCGTAGTGGGGGGAATGGGAGCGCAGGCCGAGCGCGGCCGAGAGACCGAGTGCGGTGCCGACCGCCGCGTGCACGGCGTGCGCGAAGAGCAGCGGACGTACACCGAGGACCTTGGCGGTATGCCAGTGGGCGAGCTGGACGAGATGACCGGCCAGCGGGGCGACCACGGTGGCGCAGGCGGCGAGGAACAGGCTGTGGTGCGCCCAGGCGAAGCAGAGCATCAGCGCGGTCGCGCCGATGGCGGCGAGCTGGGCGCGCAGCAGGGCCCTGGTGTCCATGCGGACGGTGTCGACGGAGCTCGCGGTGGAGCAGAGCATCCACAGTGCGGCCCCGGCCGCGAGCACCGGTACCAGGCCCGCGGCCGTCTCCCAGGCCGGCCCCAGCAGCAGGAGCAGCGCGGCCGGCCCGAGACCGGCGAGCGCGCCCAGGCCCATCAGCCCCACGGCGGATGCCGAGCACAGCACGTCATGCACCGCCTGCGGAGGAATCCTCCCGGCCCCGCGGGCATCGGCCAGCGCCGGGGTGACGGCCCGGTGGAGGCCCTGCGCGAGGACGGTCAGCGGGACACCGGTCAGGAGTGCGGCCCGCGAGTAGTGACCGGCCGCGGCGGCGCCGAGGGTGGCGCCCGCCAGCCACAGCGGGGCGTTGTTGGTGGCGGACTGCACCAGACCGTACCCGGTGAAGAAGCTGGAGGAACGGAGAACTTCGCGGGCCGGAACGGGAGGGCCGACGGGCAGCCGTGCGGGTGCGGCGGGCACCGGCGGTGCGCCGTGTTCCGTCGGCGCCTGCGCCGCGGACGCCGGGCGGGGACGCCCACGCCACGGCCGTGCGGCGGCCGGCGAGCGGCGCCGTTCGGGTAGGGCGCAGGTGGTCAGGGCCAGGGTGCAGGCCGCGGACAGCGGGAACGCGGTGGCCAGGGCGTAGGGGTTCCAGCCCGCCAGCAGCAGCGTGAGCGCCAGGCCCGATCCTGTGATCTGGCCCGCCAGTTCGGCGCGTACCGCCGTACCAGGACGCTCCAGCCGGCGAAGTGCGGCGACCCCCGCCAGCGCAGCCGGCTGGACCAGGAACTGCGCCGCCAGCACGCGCAGCATCCCGGCCGTCTGCGGGTCTTCACAGACCGACGTGAGTAGCGGCGCGGCGAGCAGCGCGGCGCAGAAACAGACGAGGCCGAAGACGGCGGCGAGGGTGAAGACGGTACGCAACAGGCACCTGGTGAGCTGCTCGGCGCGCAGCACACAGGTGGCCAGGCCGGAGTTGGCGACATAGCCCAGCAGGACGGTGACACTGCATGCGGTGGCGTACGCGCCGAAGTGGTCGGGGGACACCAGGCGCGCGGCGATCGCCGTGTAGCCGAGCTGGAACAGCATTCCGAGCGCGGAGCCGCCGTAGTTCCAGCCGAGGCTGCGTGTGACTGCGCTCATGTGCCGACGGCGTCCATCGCGGCGATCTCCTGCCAGGGGGCGGCGCGCGGTGCGGGCACGGTAGCCAGGTGGCGGCTGAGCATGTGCCGCAGCGCGTTGGTTTCGGTGAGCCGGGTACGGACCCAGGTGTGCCCGGCCAGTCCGGTGGCATGCAGCTGTGCGGGGTCGGCGCGCAGCAGTTCGGTGACCCGGTCGACTGCTTCGGCGGGCGAGTCCACCAGGTGCAGGCCGCACTCCGGGCCCGGCAGCCAGCCGGTGTTCAGGGGCCTGGTCGTGACGTGCGGGCGTCCCGCGAACAGACTGATCGGCAGCCGGTTGGAGAAATAGCCGTCGCGGCCGGGGAAGTGGTCCCAGTTGGCGCTGATCCGGGCGGTGCGCAGGGCGTCCACCTGATCGTCGAACGGGACGGGTCCCAGGGCGCCCCGGCCGCGCCAGCCGTGGCCGTGCACGGCGAACCGGCAACCGGGCAGCCGCTGCAGGGACCGTACGAACCGCCGACGTTCCCGCGCGCCGTCGATCCGCTCGAACACCCCGAAGCGCACGAAGCAGCTGCCGATGTGCAGCACATCGTGTGTCGTGGTGTCGATGCCCGGGACGGGCCCGTCGTCCCAGAGGCGATGGGGCACGGTCTGCGGGATGTATTGAACGGGCCGCCGGGTGTACCTGCCCAGGAGACGGGCCTGGATGCCGAGGCCCGGGGTGAAGACGGTGTCCGCGTACCGCAACCAGGGCTCCATGGAGGGCAGGACGGGTTTGCGCCCGCCCCACGGGTCGCCCTCCCACATCACGACGGTCGGTGAGCCGAGGCGCCGCAGGAGGTCCGCCACATCCGCGTCGGCCCAGGGGAAGTTGCCGGGTGTCTGGACGAACAGGACGTCCGGCCGGGCCCGTTCGGCGGTCCGCAGGACTTCGGCCAGCGCGGCCGCGCGGCCTGCCGACAGCAGTGCCGCGGGGGCGAGCGCCACATGAGTGAGCGCGCCGTCGATGGCCAGGGCACGGAACGCGCCGCCGAAGCTCAGCCGCGGGCCTGGCGGTTCGCGGTCGTTGGTGAGGTGGAGGACGGTCGGCGGGGTCACCGGACCACCTGCCCCTCGGGCAGTTGTGCGCCCAGCTCGGCGTCGGTCATGAGGCGGGCCAGGTCGGGGGTGAGCACGGTTGGCCGCCAGCCCAGCTCGCGTTCCGCCTTCGACGCGTCGCCGATCAGGTCCGGCACCTCGGAGGGTCTCAAGTAACGCTCGTCGAACCGTACGTGGCGCTCCCAGTCGAGGCCCGCGCGCTCGAAGCAGAAGGTGAGGAAGTCCCGGACGCTGTAGCTGGTGCCCGTGGCCACCACATAGTCGTCCGGCCGGTCGCACTGGAGCATCCGCCACATCGCGTCCACGTATTCGGGTGCGTAACCCCAGTCGCGGCGGGCCTCCAGATTGCCGAGGTGCAGGAACTCCAGCTCGCCGCGGGCGATCCGGGCGGCGGCCCGGGCGATTTTGCGGGTCACGAAGGTCTCGCCGCGCCGGGGTGACTCATGGTTGAAGAGGATGCCGTTGACCGCGTGAATTCCGTACGCCTCCCGGTAGTTGCGGGTGATCCAGTACGCGTACACCTTGGCGGCGGCGTACGGGGAGCGTGGGTGGAAGGGCGTCGTTTCGGACTGCGGGGGCGCCGTGATCCCGTACATCTCCGAACTGGAGGCCTGGTAGAAACGGCACGGCAAGCCGGTCATCCGGATGGCCTCCAGCAGCCGGGTGGTGCCGAGACCCGTGGTGGTGCCGGTGAACTCGGGCTCGTCGAAGGAGACGCGGACGTGCGACTGGGCAGCCAGGTGGTAGACCTCGTCGGGCTGGATGTGCTCCAGGAGGGTCGCGATCCGGGAGCCGTCGGCCAGGTCCCCGTAGTGCAGGCGGAGCCGGGCGTCCGGCTCGTGCGGGTCCTGGTAGAGGTGGTCGATCCGCTGCGTGGTGAAGGTGGACGAGCGGCGGATCAGACCGTGCACCAGATAGCCCTTGGAGAGCAGGAGTTCGGCGAGATACGAGCCGTCCTGTCCGGTGATGCCGGTGATCAGCGCGGTTCTACGGGACATCTGACGGCTCCTGGGTTGCGGAGGTGGCGAAGGGGGTTCCGTGGAGCAGAACGCACCACACCACGGTGAGCAGCAGAACGGCGGCGGACAGTCCGCCGAGAGCGCGCAACGGGGCCTCGGTGGTGCACGCCACGATCAGCAGGGTCACCAGCGCGGTCGAGAGACCACTGGTGTGCGCGGAGGCCCGCCGGGCTTGTACGACCAGGGAGCTCACCAGCAGACACAGCCCGGCGAACCCGATCAGACCGGAGGCCCCGAGCGATTGCATGACCTGGCTGTGCGCCTGACCGATCCAGTGGTCCGTGGTGCCGAAGAGCTCCAGTCGGTGGGCCGGGCTGAACATAGTGGGCCCGTAACCGAACAGCGGATTGCGCTCGAACTCGTCGTAGGCGAGCCGCCAGGCGAGGGTGCGGCCGTTGAAGCCCCCGTACATCGGATCGGCGGCAAGCCGGGCGAGCGCGGCCTGTACGGGGGCCGCCATCAGCACCATCAGGGCGGCGGCGCCCCCGAAGACGGTGAGCAACTGCCTGCGGAGCACGGTCCGGCCCCATGCGCCGTGCACGAAGAACACCGAGGCGGCGCAGATCCAGCCCGTTCTGGACTGGGTGAGCGTCAGAGCGAGGAGCGCGGCAGCCGCATGGATCGCACGGCCGCGCCACCGCCCCACCGGGGTGACTTCGACGAGCAGAGCCGCGGCCATCAGGGGCCCCAGATGGTTCGGGTTGGGGGCAAGGCCCATGAACTGGCCCCAGCCGAGGCCGAGGAAGTCCCGCCCCCCCTCGCCCTGGGCGGGCAACAGGAAGGCCCAGCCCGGTGCGACCAGGATGCTGAGCAAGCTGCCCCAGACGTAACAGCGCAAGATGATGCGGAGTTGGCGCAGCACCTCGGGGAAGGGGCGGCGAGGGCACAGGTAGAGGGCAGCGAACAGCAGCGGCGCGAACGCCATCGTCGCGTCCAGAGCGCCGTGCTCGCCGAACGCGGCCGACAGGACGGGGCCGGCAGCGAACGCGACGGCGGCCCAGGCGAGCCCCTGGCCGGTCCTGGGTGGGCGGGCACCGGCCCCCGCGCCTTGGAACACACTGCGGGTCACCAGGCCTGCCGCCAGGACGGACACCAGCAGGATCACGCCCTGGGAGAAGAACAGTTGCAGGCCGGAGAGGGGTTCGCCGGCTGCCGTGCCGAGCCCGTGGTGGAGATGGGGGACCAAGGGGGCCACCGCAATGGTGCCGAGGCCGGTGATCCACAGCAGCAGGGCGCCGCCCCCGGCGACCGGCGCGACGGGCCCGGTCACTGCGGGTACTCCCCGCCCACCACGCGCCGCCCGGCCAGAGCCAGCGCCACCGTCTTCAGGTACGGCGAGACCATCAGCAACGGTGCCCACGGCCATGCGTGCCGCCGGCAGTACACCCACCACTGGCGGGGCGGCAGTTCGCGCTGCGAAGTGACGCGGCGCAGCGCCTCACGCACCCCGATGCCCGGTTCGCGGGAGCCGGTGTCCGGCGGGTTGCGGTCGCAGCTGCCCACGTGGCGTGGGCTCACATAGGCGGGGATGCCGGCCCGACGGGCGCGGAAGCCGTGGTCGTAGTCACCCATACCGTGTCGGAAGACCTTGTCGATGTCGCCGATCCGTTCATGTACTGCGCGGGGCAGGAGCACCACATTGCCGTTGTACGTGTCACAGGGCTCGGGCCGCCCTGTGGGCTCGACCAGGGTGAGTGCGCGGCCGCTCCGTCCGGAGTACGTCGTATGCGCGCCGTTTCGCGCGCGCACCGCGCCGACGACGACGGCGCCGGGCCCGACGGCCCGTACGGTGTCGAGCAGGACAGCGAGGGCGTCCCGGTCCAGCACCACGTCATCGTTGAGCCAGAGCTGGTACTCCCAGGGCGGCAGGCCCGCGGCGTGGCTGTTGCGGCTCGCGATGCGCATGCCCTCGCCCCAGTAGACGTCGTCGCCGACCGTCACCACCTCGACCCGCGGGTGCGCCGCCCGGACCGCCTCGGGTGTGCCGTCGGTACTGCCCGCATCCACGAGGTGGATCCGCACCTCCGTGTCCTCGGACAGTCCGCGCTGCACGTGGAGGGCGGAGAGGGCGGACAGGGTCTTCTCGCGGCGGTTGTGACTGGTGATCAGCACGGCGATATGGGCTGGCAGCACGAGGGACTCCTCCGGTCAGGATCCCATGATTGCCAGTCAAACCAGACAAACTAGTCTAACCTGGCCGGGGCGCGCTGCCCGAACGACCCGATGAGGTGCACATCTTGGAACTTCGCAGCATCCTGAGAGCGCTGGCCAGGAGCTGGCCCGTCGTGATCGTCTGCATTCTGCTCGGGGTCTCTGCCGGCTGGGCCGCCACTGCGCTCTCGACCCCCGTCTACCAGGCGCACGCCCAGCTGTTCGTCTCCGCCCAGTCCGGTGGCGAAACCAGCGAGCTCCAGCAGGGCAACAGCTTCTCGCTGGCCCGGGTCCAGTCGTACGCATCGATCGTGACCAGTCGTCAGGTCACCCGGTACGTCGTCTCCGCCCTCGGCCTCGACACCACGCCGGACGAACTCGCCGGCCGGATCACCGCGGAAGCGCCGATCGGCACCGTGCTGGTCAACATCACGGTCAGGGACACCGAGCCGCGTCGCGCGGCGGCCGTCGCAGATGCGGTTGCCTACCGCTTCAGCGATGTCGTCGAGCGCCTGGAGACCCTCGGCGCCCCGTCCCCCAACAGGGTGGCCAAGTCCCCGGTGAAACTGGGCGTCACCCAGACGGCCTCGGTCCCCTCGGCCCCGGTCAGCCCGCGTCCTGCTCTCAACCTTGCCGCGGGCCTGATCGCCGGTCTTTTGCTGGGCGCGGGGGCCGCCCTGCTCCGGGAGACCCTCGATGTCACCCTCAAATCTGCGGACGCCTTGGCTGCCCTCACCGGCCTGCCCGTACTCAGCTCGATTCCCTTCGACAAGGACAGCCCGCAGCAGCCGCTCGATGCCGGTGCCGCAGGGCACTCGGCGCGGGCCGAGGCATTCCGCCATCTGCGGACGAACCTGCAGTTCGCCCAGATCGGCGACCGGCCTCGGGTCATCGTCGTCACCAGTTCGCTGCCCGGCGAAGGCAAGACCAGCACCGCGGTCAACCTCGCCTTCTCGCTCACCGAGGCCGGCACCTCCACCTGCCTCGTCGACGCCGATCTGCGCCGCCCCTGCGTGGCCGGCACCCTCGGGCTCGTCCAGGACGCCGGCCTCACCAGCGTGCTGATCGGCCAGGCGCGGATCGGGGATGTGATGCAGACAGCGGGCGGGCTCTCCGTCCTGACCAGCGGCCCCGTCCCGCCGAACCCCACCGAGTTGCTCGCCTCCGAACGGATGACGGAGTTGCTGTGCGAACTCGCCGCCGGCTACGAGGCCGTGATCGTCGACACTGCCCCGCTGTTGCCCGTGGCCGACACGGTGGCCCTCGCCACCTTTGCTCACGGCGCACTCCTGGTCGTACGCGCCGGAAAGACCCCGCGCGACCGGGTCGCGGCGGCCACCGAAGCCCTGCGTACGGTGGGGGTGCGGACCCTCGGCACGGTCTTCAGCATGAGCCCGAAGCCGAGGCAGGGGGGATACGGATACGGATATGGCGACCCGTCGGCCGCACAGACCCCGCCGCCACGTCCATGCGTCGAGGAGGAGCTGTCCCACGGAGCAGCGCTGCTGCGGGGTGGGGTCAAGTGACGCGCCCGGACGGCACCCCGCGGTATCGAGGAGACCTACCCATGGATGACGACGACGCGGCTCGGCTGACCATCCTCTTCATCTGCACCGGCAATGTGCACCGCTCCCCCCTGGCCGAACGGCTGCTGGCGGCCAGGCTCCCGGAAGCGCGGGTGGGCAGTGCGGGCACCAGGGCCCGGCACATCGCGGGCATGCATCCGGCAACCGGTTCCGTGCTGAAACAACTGGGCGGGAACAGCGCGAGGTTCACATCACGGCTATTGAGGCCGGAGCTGGTTGCGGAGGCCGATCTCGTACTGGGTCTCGAGCGGGAGCACCGGGAGACGGCCGTACGGCTGTGGCCGGTGGCCCTGCGCAAGTGTTTCACGGTCAGGGAGTTCTTGCGGCTGGCGCATGGGGAGGCGGTCGCGCCCCGGGAAATGATCGCCCGGGCCGCGGCCGCCCGCGGCAGTCTGGCGCCGGTGGAGCGGGCTGCAGACGGGATCGCAGACCCTTGGGGTGCCTCGTACGACGTACTGCTGACGTGCGGGCGGGAGATCGACGAGGCCGCTGCGGAGCTGGCCGGGATGCTGGCGGAGGTCCAGCCCGTAAGGCCAACTAATCTCCCACCGCCGAAGGGCGAGCCGCTCGGTCAAGTACCGCAGTGTACGGCTGGGCAGATCGATCGACTACGGGTAGACAAGCACGCGAAGCTCCTGGCGGGTACGGGTGATCTTGGTTGAGAACCCGTCTACCAGGAGCTTGCTCGTTTCCGTGCAACCCTTGGCCCCCAACAGCCCGGCATCGCGGTCAGGTCGGAAAAGGAGCAGAGCGAGTGGCTGGTGGGAGCGGGCCGGGGTGATGGTCCAGCTCGCCGTGGCGATCGTGCTCGGGGCCAGGAGTGCGCTGGAGGCCGAGCAGCTTCAGTTGCACCACCAGGGCTTGTTCGGAGCCCCGCAGCCTCCGCCCGGCGACCTCGATCCACGGGAAGCCGCCGACCGCAGGTGAAGCAGGGTCCACACATGGCGGCGTACCCGTCGGCGTACTCGTCGGCGGACCTTCGCGATCTTCGCCACCCTGCGAAGGACACACACCCATCACGGAAACGTCATGTCCGGATGGCCCGCGCCTCTTGATTCGTACCGCTTTGTGATTGGTACCAGGCGTAGGTGCTGGCGATCCCGTCGTAAAGCCTGATCTCAGGTGCCCATCCCAACGCCGTGATCCGCGAGATGTTGAGAACCTTACGCGGTGTGCCGTCCGGCTGAGCCGGGTCCCATTCGAGAACGCCTTCGTAACCGACGATGGACGCCACCATCTCCGCAAGTTCACGGATGGTGAGGTCCTCCCCGGTTCCCACGTTGACGGGTGAGTCCGAGTCATATCGTTCTAGAAGCAGGAGGCAGGCACGCGCGAGGTCGTCGACATGGAGGAACTCTCGACGGGGTGTTCCGGTCCCCCAATTGACCACTTTGGGTACCGCGTCGACCCTGGCTTGATGGAAGCGCCTGATCAGTGACGGCAGCACATGCGAGTCCTCGGGATGAAAATTGTCGCCGGGACCGTACAGATTCGTCGGCATGGCGCAGATCCAGGGCAGGCCGTGCTGCCGGCGCACGGCCCTGACCTGGATGATTCCAGCGATCTTGGCGAGCGCATATGCCTCGTTGGTTTCCTCCAGAGGGCCGGTCAGCAGGGCGTCCTCGCGAATGGGTTGAGCAGCGGCCTTCGGATAGATACAGCTTGAGCCGAGGAACAACAGCCTTCGTACGCCGTGTTGCAGCGCCGCGTCCAGGATATTCACCTGGATACGTAGGTTGTCGGAGATGAATTCGGTGGGCAGGGTGGCGTTGGCCTTGATTCCCCCGACCCGAGCTGCAGCAAGGATAACGGCGTGTGGCTGGTTCGCCGCGAACCAGGCGAATACAGCATGACGGTCCCTCAAGTCCAATTCTGCCGAACTCGGTCCGAGCAGTGCGGTGAATCCTTCGGCGGTTAGATGCCTCCAGAGTGCGGACCCGACGAGCCCGTACCGTCCTGCGACAAACACCGGAGCGGAGCGGTCCATCGGCTGGAGAGTCGCGGTTGGTGCTGTGGATGAGATGCTCATCAGCGGGTGCTCCTGTCGGCCGGTTCACTGCTACGCGGGTGTTCGGTCCTCTTGCGCAGACCCAAGCTGTCCGGCCCTCCCGGCTATACGCATTGGGCTGAGTCCTCAGCTTATTACCCAAAGCCGCAAACGGGGCACGTCGCCATAATGCATAGAGAATGGTGGCGAACTCGCTACCCTGGCGTTGCGCTGGGACTCTCCACCGGAAAGCCAAGGCAAGCACGATGTAAGCTTCGCCGTTTCGGTTGGGGCGATGAGGCGTCGTTGAGGGGTAACTGTCGGGTGGCCGATGCGATTTCACGCGCTCGAAGAGATCACCATAAAGCTCGTAACAGGATCTTGGTGAGATGCCCTGGTCGGGCGTAACCAGTGTGATGATCCGGCCGTTCGGGAGGGTGTGAGTACTCGGCCGTGGATCGCGGACGACGACTCAGGGCACTGATCGCGCCTCTGCTGCCGCCCTGGCCGACGAGGTCGCCAGGCCCTCGGCCGGTGGCAGACCGGCCGTGTCTGCAGGGCATCCTGTACGTCCTCTACAACGACATCGCCTGGCAACACCTGCCCCTTGAACTGAGGTTCGGCTTTGGACAGACCTGCTGGCGAAGACCGGAGCGTCGGCAGCAGGCAGGGGTCTTCGACCAGCTACACCGCATCCTGCTGGCCGAGCTGAACGCGGCCGGCCAGCTCGATTGGTCCAGAGCCGGCGTGGACGGCTCCCACATCCGGGCGAAAAAGGGGGCGCCGACACCCGTCCGTCGCCGGTCGACCGGCGCAAGACAGGCAGCAAACACCACCTGATCTGCGACGGACGCGGCACTCCGCTCAAGGTCATCACAACCGCGGCGAATGTCAACGACGTCACCCAGACCCGCGCCGTGGTCGACGGCATCCCGCCAGTGGCGGGCCGTCCCGGCCGGTCCCGCAGACGCCCGGACGCCCTGCTCGGCGACAAGGGCTACGACTCCAACCCCAACCGTGACGAGCTGCGCAAAAACCGGATCCTGCCCGTCATCTCCCGCAAGGGATCCCCGAACATCAAGGGCATGGGCAAGCTCCGTTACGTGGTGGAGCAGACCTTCGCCCTGCTCCACCAGTTCAAACGACTCGCCGTCCGATGGGAACGCCGCACCGCACTCCATGACGCGTTCGTCTCGCTCGCCTGCAGCCTCATCTGCTGGCGACGCCTCAACAAGGCCGACTCGTGATCGTGTTACGAGCTCTTATGTCGTTTCCGGATGGCTCATCGAGAGCGCGGATGTCCATCCGGTGTCCATCACCTTCTGGGAGATTCTGCCCGAGGCCGCTCGGCAGATGGTGCTGGACCGCAGGTGTCGTTGGTGCGAGTGGCGGCCCTGGGAAGTCAAGCAGGTGGCGGCGAGCTCGCGGTACTCCTCGCTGGGCCGCTCGGTTCTGCGGCGGGCGATGAAGGCCCGGTGATGGGAGATCACTTCTTCCGGGTAGATCGCGGCATACCCCATGGTGGTGTCCAGAGCGGCATGGACGCAGATCTTCGCGGCGATGTGCGGGGGCAGTCCGGAGCGGATGGCGACGGTCACGAAGATCCTTCTGCAGTCGTGGGGGCGCCATTCGAGCGGGTCGCCGGCCACGGTGATCTGGGCGGACTGCGAGGTCGCACGAGGCACTCGCGGAGGTAACTGCGGGTCAGAGGCCTCTCCCGGTGCCGTACCCGCGCGGGAACAGGAACGGCATGGGCGGGCTCCAGGTCTGCTCGAACACGTCGTAGGCCGACACCAGCAGCAGGGCGGCGTTCCCGGCCCGGACCCGGAGGATGACCGCGGTCAGCACCTCCGCCACCTCCGAGGAGACCAGCAGCAGGCGCTCCGCATCGGTCTTGGACGGAGGCTCCCCGAGATGCGAAGGATGCTGACAGTGGGTCAAATGGGACACATGAGAGGACCTTCGACCATGGCTGCCCCCAGGAAATACCCGCTGGAGTTGCCTGATCGTGCGGTGCGGATGTATCACACCGCCGATCCGAAGCCGCAGATCAAGCGGCTGGCCGTCGATCTCGGCGTGCGTCCCGAGGCCCTGCGCGGCTGGATCCGCCAGGCCGAGGCGGATGTCGGCGGGCGCGACGACCGGCTCACCGCGCACGAGAGGGCCGAACTCGCGGCCCTGCACAAGGAGAACGCCCAGCTCAAGCGGGCCAACGACGTGCTGCGGCCAGCCTCGGCGTTTTCGCGGCGCAACTCGACCCGACCCGGCCCAGGTGACGGCGCTCATCGACGAGCACCCCCGCCCGGGAGTCGAGTGCGTACTTCGGGAACTGCGCACCCCCTCCTCCACCTACTACCGCCGGCGCCAAGCCGAGCCACAGCCGTGCGAACGACGGCGCCGGGACGCCCAGCTGACTGAGAAGGTCCGCGAGATCCATGCAGACTCCGGCGGGATCTACGGTTCGCCGAGGGTGCACGCCGTGCTCAAGCGCGAGGGCGCCCATGTGGGCTGTACGCGGGTAGAAGGGCTGATGCGCGAAGACGGTCTGGCGGGGGTGCCCGCACCGGAAGGGCTTCACGCGCCGGGATCCGAAGGCCACCTTGGCCCCGGACCTGGCGAACCGGGACTTCACCGCGTCGGCACCGAACCGGCTGTGGGTCACCGACCTGACGTTGATCTCCACCGGTGAGGGGCCGTTGTGGCTCTCGGCGATCCGGGACGCATTCTCCCGCCGTGTCGTCGCCTGGGAGACCTCCGGACGTGCGGACGGCGACCTGGTGCCTCACGGCTGGCGAGCGCCATGACGCTCACAACCAGTCTACTGCGAGCGGGAATTGAGGCGTCCATGGGATCCGTCGGAGACTCGTACGATAACGACCTCGCGGAGAACTTGTGGATACTGATCAAGACGGAGGGCCTGCGCGGGCGCACCTTTGCCACGAGGGCTGGGGCGTATCTCGCTCTTCGAGTACATCGACGGTTTCTATAGCAGCCGACGCATCCAGGAACGGCGCGGCTTCCTCAGCCCCGTCGAGTTCGACGAGAAGCACTACACCAAGCAGGCGACGACTGAACCAACGAACCTGAACACCCGTCAACCCTATCTGACCAGCTGGTCAGCACCTCCCTGACGACGAGGGAGCTTCAGAGGTAAAGCATCCCAAACGCTGACCGATACGCTAATCGCATGATATACAGCGACATTCGCTGTTAACCCTCGCTATGAGCCGCGGTGCAGAATTTTCGGTTGCTAGGGTGAAAATTGGGACGCTGAACGCTGCGGTTGGGCTGCACAACAGTGCGGGTACACGGTCATGCCCTCGAACGAATCAGTGCGACATACCCGTGTGACACACCTCTGCGTATTCGTTTTCAGTGCTGCAGGAAGGTTCCGTGATGAAGCGTCAGGCTTTGCGCAGATCGTGGGTCCGGACCGCCACCATGTTCTCGGCGGGGACCTTTGGCTTTGCCGTAGGTCTTGCTTCGTCGACGACCGCTCCAGCGAACGCGACAGAGGGGTCCGTCGATTACTCCCTCGGTGTGCCCGGCCCGAACGGCGCTGTGAGTACCGATTTCAGGGCCCGCACACAGCGGACGGCCGATGACGATGGTGACGGACCGGACAAGTACGAAGGCGGCAGCGGCAAGCCTCATAAGCACCCGAGCCATAATCCCCCGAGCCATCACGGCCATCACGGCCCGCAAGGCCCGCAAGGCCCCCAGGGGGCTCAGGGGGCTCAGGGCAGCCAAGGTAATCAAGGGGGCGCCGGCGCGCAGGGAAGCCAGGGTGATACGGGAAGCCAAGGCAGCCAGGGTAACCAAGGCAGCACCGGAGCCCAGGGAAGCCAGGGCGACCCCGGCGCGCAGGGCACCCAAGGCGGTACCGGGGCCCAGGGAAGCCAGGGGGACCCCGGCGCGCAGGGCACCCAAGGCGGTACCGGGGCCCAGGGAAGCCAGGGGGACCCCGGCGCGCAGGGCACCCAAGGCAGCCAGGGTGATACGGGCGCTCAGGGCACGCAAGGGTTCCAGGGCACCCAAGGCACCGCAGGCGCTCAAGGCACCCAGGGCGACACAGGCGCCCAAGGCACGCAAGGATTCCAGGGCACCCAAGGCACCCAGGGCGACACGGGCGCTCAAGGCACGCAAGGACACCAAGGCACCACAGGCGCCCAGGGCACGCAGGGCGATACGGGTGCTCAGGGCACGCAAGGATTCCAGGGCAACCAAGGCACCACAGGCGCCCAAGGCGACACGGGCGCCCAAGGCACGCAAGGATTCCAAGGCACCCAAGGCACCACAGGCGCCCAAGGCTCCCAGGGCGACCCCGGCGCGCAGGGCAGCCAAGGCAGCCAGGGTGATACGGGCGCTCAGGGCACGCAAGGGTTCCAAGGCACGCAAGGCACGCAGGGCACGCAGGGCACGCAGGGCACGCAGGGCACGCAGGGCACGCAGGGCACGCAGGGCGATACGGGTGCTCAGGGCACGCAAGGATTCCAGGGCAACCAAGGCACCACAGGCGCCCAGGGCACCCAGGGGTTCCAGGGCACCCAAGGCAACCAGGGCGACACGGGCGCCCAAGGCACCCAAGGCACCCAAGGATTCCAGGGCACCCAAGGCACCACAGGCGCCCAAGGCACCCAGGGATTCCAGGGCACCCAAGGCACCGCGGGCGCCCAGGGCACCCAGGGGTTCCAGGGCACCCAAGGCAACCAGGGCGACACGGGCGCCCAAGGCACGCAAGGATTCCAGGGCACCCAAGGCACCACAGGCGCCCAGGGCACCCAGGGGTTCCAAGGCACCCAAGGCAACCAAGGCACCACAGGCGCCCAAGGCACCCAGGGGTTCCAGGGCACGCAAGGCACGCAGGGCGACACGGGCGCCCAGGGCACCCAAGGCACCACAGGCGCCCAAGGCACCCAAGGATTCCAGGGCAACCAAGGCCCGCAGGGCGACACAGGCGCCCAGGGCACCCAGGGGTTCCAGGGGACCCAAGGCAACCAAGGCACCACAGGCGCGCAAGGCACCCAAGGGTTCCAAGGCAACCAAGGCACGCAGGGCGACACAGGCGCCCAAGGCACGCAAGGATTCCAAGGCAACCAAGGCACCACAGGCGCCCAAGGCACCCAAGGGTTCCAAGGCACCCAAGGCAACCAAGGCACCACAGGCGCCCAAGGCACCCAAGGGTTCCAGGGCACCCAAGGCACCCAGGGCGACACGGGCGCCCAAGGCACGCAAGGATTCCAAGGCAACCAAGGCACGCAGGGCGACACAGGCGCCCAAGGCACCCAAGGATTCCAGGGCAACCAAGGCACGCAGGGCGACACAGGCGCCCAAGGCACCCAAGGATTCCAAGGCACCCAAGGCACCCAAGGCACCACAGGCGCCCAAGGCACCCAAGGATTCCAAGGCACCCAAGGCACCCAGGGCGACACGGGCGCCCAAGGCACGCAAGGATTCCAGGGCAACCAAGGCACGCAGGGCGACACAGGCGCCCAAGGCACCCAAGGATTCCAGGGCACCCAAGGCACCCAAGGCACCACAGGCGCCCAAGGCACCCAAGGGTTCCAAGGCAACCAAGGCACGCAGGGCGACACAGGCGCCCAAGGCACCCAAGGATTCCAGGGCAACCAAGGCACCACAGGCGCCCAAGGCACCCAGGGGTTCCAGGGCACGCAAGGCACGCAGGGCGACACGGGCGCCCAGGGCACCCAAGGCACCCAAGGATTCCAGGGCAACCAAGGCACGCAGGGCGACACAGGCGCCCAGGGCACCCAGGGGTTCCAGGGGACCCAAGGCACCCAAGGCACCACAGGCGCGCAAGGCACCCAAGGGTTCCAAGGCAACCAAGGCACGCAGGGCGACACAGGCGCCCAAGGCACCCAAGGGTTCCAGGGCAACCAAGGCACCACAGGCGCCCAAGGCACCCAAGGGTTCCAGGGCACGCAAGGCACGCAGGGCGACACGGGCGCCCAGGGCACCCAAGGCACCACAGGCGCCCAAGGCACCCAAGGGTTCCAAGGCAACCAAGGCACGCAGGGCGACACAGGCGCCCAAGGCACACAAGGGTTCCAAGGCAACCAAGGCACGCAGGGCGACACAGGTGCCCAAGGCACCCAAGGGTTCCAGGGCAACCAAGGCACGCAGGGCGATACGGGCGCCCAAGGCACACAAGGATTCCAGGGCACCCAAGGCACCACAGGCGCCCAGGGCACCCAAGGGTTCCAGGGGACCCAAGGCACCCAAGGCACCACAGGCGCCCAGGGCACCCAAGGGTTCCAGGGGACCCAAGGCACCCAAGGCACCACAGGCGCCCAAGGCACCCAAGGGTTCCAAGGCAACCAAGGCACGCAGGGCGACACAGGCGCCCAAGGCACCCAGGGGTTCCAGGGCACCCAAGGCACCACAGGCGCCCAAGGCACGCAAGGATTCCAGGGCACCCAAGGCACCACAGGCGCCCAGGGCACCCAAGGGTTCCAGGGGACCCAAGGCGCCCAAGGCACCCAGGGGTTCCAAGGCACCCAAGGCACCACAGGCGCTCAGGGCACCCAGGGGTTCCAGGGCACCCAAGGCACCCAAGGCACCACAGGCGCCCAAGGCACGCAAGGATTCCAAGGCACGCAAGGCACGCAGGGCGACACGGGCGCCCAGGGCACGCAAGGATTCCAGGGCAACCAAGGCACCACAGGCGCCCAAGGCACCCAGGGGTTCCAAGGCACCCAAGGCACGCAGGGCGACACAGGCGCCCAGGGCACGCAAGGATTCCAGGGCAACCAAGGCACCACAGGCGCCCAAGGCACCCAAGGATTCCAAGGCAACCAAGGCACGCAGGGCGACACAGGCGCCCAAGGCACCCAGGGGTTCCAGGGCAACCAAGGCACCCAAGGATTCCAAGGCAACCAAGGCACGCAG
>NZ_JBFAAD010000027.1:0-76774 GCF_040639555.1 Streptomyces sp. NPDC023838 | reverse complement strand
GGGCGACACAGGCGCCCAAGGCACCCAGGGGTTCCAGGGCACCCAAGGCACCACAGGCGCCCAGGGCACACAAGGATTCCAGGGCACCCAAGGCACCCAAGGCACCACAGGCGCCCAGGGCACACAAGGATTCCAGGGCACCCAAGGCACGCAGGGCGACACAGGCGCCCAAGGCACCCAGGGGTTCCAGGGCACCCAAGGCACCACAGGCGCCCAGGGCACACAAGGATTCCAGGGCACCCAAGGCAACCAAGGCACCACAGGCGCCCAAGGCACCCAAGGATTCCAGGGCAACCAAGGCACCACAGGCGCCCAAGGCACCCAAGGGTTCCAGGGCACGCAAGGCAACCAAGGCACCACAGGCGCCCAAGGCACCCAAGGATTCCAGGGCAACCAAGGCACGCAGGGCGACACAGGCGCCCAAGGCACCCAAGGGTTCCAGGGCAACCAAGGCACCTCAGGCGCCCAAGGCACGCAAGGATTCCAGGGCACCCAAGGCAACCAAGGCACCACAGGCGCCCAAGGCACCCAAGGATTCCAAGGCAACCAAGGCAACCAAGGCACCACAGGCGCCCAAGGCACACAAGGATTCCAGGGCACCCAAGGCAACCAAGGCACCACAGGCGCCCAAGGCACGCAAGGATTCCAGGGCACCCAAGGCACCACAGGCGCCCAAGGCACCCAAGGGTTCCAAGGCACACAAGGATTCCAAGGCACCCAAGGGTTCCAGGGCAACCAGGGGTTCCAGGGCGCGAGCCCCGGGGCGCAGAGCCACGTCGTCACCAGCACCGCCACAGGACAAGCCACTGTCTTGTGCCCCGCCGGTACATTCGCCGTCGGCGGCGGCTACCAGAGCACGTCGGTAGTCGGCCTCCAGATGCTCAACAGTCGTCCTATCGGGGGTTCCCCGGCTACTGGCTGGCAGGCCGTCTCCAACGGCGTGGGCTCAGTCACCGTCTACGCGGTATGCGCGCCGTGAACCCCCGCGCCGTGACACCCCATGCTCGGCCGGCCGGCGCTCACGGCCGCACCAAGCGACGGACCCCGGGAGCATCGTCCGCACAGCCAACGGTGCTTGCCCCTGCCGTCCGGCTCAGTCGCGTTACCAGATCAGCGAGGTAGACCCCAGTGAAAACGCGGAACGTAGTGTGGACCGGACTCGCCGCAACAGTCGTGGTCACCAGTGTGTTCACCGGTTGGGTCCAACTGCTCACAGCGGACCCCAAGATCACGCCTTCGACCGGGTCCAGGACCGCAGCACCTGCGGCCCAGCTCGTCTCTGAGGCGGAGGGACTGCTCCAAGCAGGTATCAAGCAGGGCGAGAAGAAGGACTTTTCCGGGGCGAAGCGTAGCTTCCGACAGGTGCTGCACCTGAACCCCGCCAACAAATTCGCCTGGTACAACCTCGGCGTCATCGCCCAGCACGACAACAGGACGGCCGACGCGCGCGCGGCTTACGACAAAGCCCTCAAGATCGATCCGAATTTCGAATCGGCCCTTTACAACAAGGCGATCCTGATCGAGTCGAGCGACATCGATCAGGCGATCGTGCTCCTGCGCCGGATCGTGGGCGCCAACCCCAAGGCCGCCACGGCCTATCTGCACCTCGGACAGGCCCTGGGGAAGGCGGGCCGTGACGGAGAGGCCGAGGACGCCTTCGGCCTCGCCGTCCGCGCCGACCCGTCCCTCCAACAGCTCGTCCCGGAACAGTTCCGGGATTCCGCGAGCGCAGCACCGACAGCCACGGCAGGAACCAAGAGATGACTTCTTCCCCGACCCCGAAGTTCTCTGTCTTCACCCCCAGCCACCGACCGCGTTTCCTGGACGAATGCCTAACGACCCTGCAAGCGCAGACCCGCTCCGACTGGGAGTGGATCGTCCTTCTCAACAACGGTGCGCGATGGCGGCCGGAACACCCCGACGACCGTGTCCGGCTAGAGGTCGCGGACGGCGTCCGGGGGGTCGGAGCTGCCAAGCGCCGCGCCTGCGAATTGGCACGCGGAGAGATCCTCGTCGAGCTCGACCACGACGACCTGCTGGCAACGGACTGCCTGGCGGAACTGGCGAAGGCATTCGACGAGAATCCCGACATCGTCCTCGCCTACAGCCATACCGCTCAGATCACCGAGGACGGAACCCGGGACGACACGCGCTTCAACAAGGCGCACGGCTGGCAGTACGAGGAGGTGGACGTCGACGGTCGCCGGCTCTTGCAGGCCATCGCCATGGCACCGACGCCGCACAACGTGTCGTACATCTGGTACGCCCCCAACCACGTGCGGGCGTTCCGCAAGAACATCTATGAGCAGGTCGGCGGGTACGACGCCACGCGCACGGTGCTGGACGACCAGGACTTGATGTGCCGTCTCTTCCAGGCCGGCGACTTCCACCGGATCCCTCGCTGCCTGTACCTCCAGCGGATGCATCCCGACAACACCCAGCGCGACACCGAGGTCAACGCACACATTCAGCGCGAGACCGTAGCCCTGTACGACAAATACATCGAGGCCTGCACGCTCGCCTGGACCAAACGGCGCGGGCTGCTTGCGCTGGACCTCGGCGCTGCGCACCGCAAGCCGCTCGGCTACCTGGGAGTGGACCAATACCCAAGGGACGGCGTCGACATCGTCGCGACGCTGCCCGGGCCCCTGGACCTCCCTGACAACTCGGTCGGCCTGCTCCGGGCGGTGGACTTCCTGGAGCACGTGCCTGCGAAGATTCCCCTGATCAACGAGCTGTACCGGCTGCTGGCACCGGGAGGCATGCTCCTCAGCCAGACTCCCAGCTCCGACGGCCGGGGCGCGTACCAGGACCCGACGCATGTCGCCTACTACAATGAGAACTCGTTCTGGTACTACACCGACAACCAATACCGCGCCTTCGTACCGGAGATCCAGGCCAGGTTCCAGAGTTCACGGCTGGTCACCTACTACCCGACTGACTGGCACTCCAGAAACCACATCTCCTACGTGCAGGCCAACTTGATCGCGGTGAAGGACGGCGCCGAACGGTGCGGTGGCCCCCTGCTGGTGTGATGCCCTGAGCGAGGGGCACCGTGGACAAGCGACCTTGCGATCCGCCCATACCTGCAAGTAATTCAACCTGGGGCTGAACTGTGTCCCGCTGCCCCACCTTCAGACCTCACCGCCACCGGCCTGACCCACCGACCCGTCACCGGCAGCGCGCCGCCAAGCCCGCCCTGCCGCGAGGGCACCGCGCCCCCGAACCCGATGATCTCCCCCACCACTCACACCCCACCCCCACCTGATTTCCCCGCGGGTCAGTGAGAGGAGGAGAGAAGAGGGTTGTGACGACGCGACGCGGCGCAACCTCGGAAACCCGTGGTGACAAGGGGAAATGCACGGTTCGCGGGTACCGGGCACGGAAGTGGCTTCGGCAGGGCGACCGCAAGCGCCGGCGGCAGGAGCCCGCCACGGCCCGACCACGACTCCCAGCCGGAGACGGGCCGTACCGGCCCGGTGACGAGAGCGCGGCACGCAGGGATCCTGCGTGTCCGCAGGCGCCGTCGATGAGAAGAGGCAGCGGGTGCATGCATGCACGGTGTCCTCGCTCCTCCGGCCAAAGGCCGGGGCGGCGGATATGCATCCGCCCCGCGTGCATCGAGGGCATGCGAGACAGACGTCGCCCTGCGAGACCACCCCTTGGCCAGACGGCTCGGCCGCGGCCGACACCACACCACACCACACCACCCGACAGCAGACCAGCAAACGGAGCGAGAGCGTGAGGGCGAGGCCCCAGGCCGCCAAACGCCCTCACGGCCGGAACCAACCCGGCTTCGCGGACCTACTACGACAAGAAGACCGCCCAGGGCAAGCACCACACCCAGGCCTGCTCTGCCTCGCCCGACGCCGGGCCGACGCCCTCTTCGCCATGCTTCGCGACGGAACCTTCTACGAACCGACCCGTCAGATCAGGCTGAACCGCCGAGAGCCTGCCTTGCTTCAGCCCACAGCCGCTTGAACTCCTCCGCGGAGATCTGGGCCGCCCTCGGATCGTCCTGCCAGCCATCCCTGGGGCCTTCGGCGAGAACCCCCGTACTGCCGTTCATAGCGGCCCATCGCTGCGATATCAGCATGATCACGCAAGTGCAGTACCTCCTCCAAAGAGGCCGCTGTCACCGGACGCGAGTCCTGCCCCCGGACCTCAACCTGACGCGCGGCCCAGCCCTCGTCGTCGGCCTCGAAGTACTGCCAAAGATCGTCGTCCTCGTAGTAGGTGCGAAACCAGGTCGTCATGCCGCCACCCTTACCCACGACCTTGACCAAAGAGATAGGGGCACCCCCCCGAGCGCCTCAGGGGAGGCAGGGACTCCAGTTGCACCAGCGCGGTTTAGCGGGTGTTGTGAAAGTGCCGGTCACAGCGTCTCGTTGAGGACTGTGACCAGCACGGTTGCTTCTGTGGCGGCAAGCGGCTCGTCAGTGCACCAGCAGGTCTATCACCCCCGTCAGGTCCTCCTCGCCGCTGCCCTCGGCCAGGCGGCGGCGCATCAGCTCGAAGTACGGGCTGAGCAGTTCCGGGCTGACGCCCTGCTGCTCGGCGGTGCTCAGGAAGGTCGGCGTGCCAGCCACCTGCATGGCGAGGTTGGAGACGACGCCCTTGGTGTAGTCGCCGCTCCGCAACTGGTCGGCGGTCTGGTGAACCGCCGGGGCCATCGCGACGAGCCAGTCGGCGAGCAGCGGGGCGAGCGACGCGGGGTCGATATCCTCCTTGCGGATCAGGGCGAAGGCATGCGCGGCGCCGGCGAACATCCCGTACATGGCGCTGAGCAGAGCCACGTCGTGCAGGGCCGCGAAGCCCGCGTCCTCGCCGACGTAGGTGGTGCCGGCCGGGACGCCCAGGGTCTGCTGGTGCCGCTCGAACAGCTCACGCGAGCCGCTGTAGAAGACGTATCCGCCGGCTTCCGGGACGCCGATCATCGGAGGAACAGCCATGATCCCGCCGTCCAGATAACGGGCGCCACGCTCGCGGGCCCACTCGGCGCGGGCGCGGGCCTGCGCGGGGGTGCTCGTGGTCAGGTTGACCAGCTCTCTGTCGGCCAGGTCGGTGCCGGCCAGCACCTCATCGACCGAGGTGTCGTCCAACAGGCAAAGGACGATCAGGGTGTTCGCTGCGACCGCCTCAGTGGCGGTGTCCGCGACCCTTGCACCCTCGGCGGCGAGTGCCGCGGCGCGGGCCGGGGTGCGGTTCCAGACGGTGAGTGGGTGGCCGGCGGCAAGCCAGGTGCGGGCCAGCGCTGTGCCCATCGCGCCGAGGCCCAGCATCGTGACGGGAGTCTTCTCAACAGTGTTCTGTGCCATGCCGATTAGGCTGGTCACAAGTCCGGAGGTGATCAAGTACGCACTTGGTAGTGGGTGGTTACCCCGGGGTGAGCGAGCACGTCAGAAGGGTGGGGCATGACGACGCTGAACCGGCCGGGCACACCAGACGGACACGTCTGCGGGATCGACACCGCGATGGAGGTGATCGGCGGCAAGTGGAAGGTGCTGATCCTCTGGGCGCTCCACGAGCACCCCTGCCGTCGCTTCGGCGAGCTGCGCCGACTGCTTCCAGGGATCACGGAGAAGGTGCTGGCCTCTCACCTACGTGAGCTGGAAGCGGACGGCGTCGTGCACCGCGTCTCCTACGACGAGGTGCCGCCCCGCGTCGAGTACTCGCTGACCGAGGACGGCATGCGCCTCAACGACGCACTCCAGCCGCTGGCCGCCTGGGGCCGCGAGCGGCCGACCACTCGAGGGCCGGAGGAGAAGGCGAGCTAGGGTCTGTTGTGAACGTGCTGGTCACAGCCACTCGTTGATGGCCGCGACAAGGTTCTGTCTGACGGGTTATGTGCGGAGCCAGAGGCGGATGGCTGCGATGGTCACGGTGCCGTGGAAGACGTACGCTCTCTTGTCGAAGCGCGTGGCGACGGCCCGGTAGATCTTCAACCGGTTGATCAGCCTCTCCACTTCGTTCCTGCGGGCATGGCGCGCCGGGTCGAACCCGGCGGGCCTGCCGCCGTTGCTGCCACGGCTGACCAGCTCAACAACACGACGTCATACGAGCACGCCGCTGCCCTGACCGACCATGTCCTGGAACCGACTGACGGCCTGCTGGAGCGGCTCGCCGAGTTCTTCGAAGCGGCGGCGGAGAAGGCCAAGGAATCCGACCACGACGACGGGTTCGACCTCCACTACGACCTGGAGGACGCCGCGTCCACCTTGCGTGGGCTCGGAGAGGTCCTGCAAGCAACCGTCGACCGCATGGCTTTATCGGGCGGTAGTGACGTCGCTTGTCGATGAGTTTGGGAGGCGCCCCGTTCCACGGACGGGCGGTGTTGATGAGTTTGGGCTCTGGTCCAACTTCTGTGGAGCGGTGACGCTCAGTGTTGGTGAAGGTCGCCGTGCATGGTGCATGTGACCACGGTCTGACGTTGGTTTCGGTGGGACGGTCGATAATGCCGGTCATGGCAGATCGCAGTCCGGCCCTCCGGATCATTACCTCGGCGGCGCGGGCGTCGCTGACGCCGCTCGGCTTGGCCCAGCGCGGGCGGTCACGGGTGTGGATTGATGATCACGGGTGGTGGCTCGGGGTTGTGGAGTTCACCCCACCGCGTACTGCTGGCAGCGGTCTGCACATCGGTGCAATGATGAAGGGCTACCGAGTCCGCTACACGCTGGCCACCAAGCTCGTGAACGAGCTGGTCGAGGCTGCCGACGAGAACCAGCTGAACAAGACCATCGCCCGCTACGGCCGCGTCGACCTCCTCTGCATCGACGAACTCGGCTACATGGAACTGGACCGGCACGGCGCCGAGCTGCTGGACCAAGACCTTCACCGATCCCCGCCTCTGCGCGGCCATCGTCGACCGCCTCACCTTCAACGGCACCATCGTCGAGACCGGCACCGACTCCTACCGCCTCGCCAGCACCCGAGCACGAGCCGAAGAGCCTGCCAAGGCCGGCTGATCCACTGGAAGCCGACTCGCCCGACGATGTATCTGGCCGGGGATAGGGTCGGCGGATGCGCCAGTTCACGGATAGTGAAGCCTTGTCAGGGATCGTGCGTGAGGCACTCGGAGCGGAGGCCCGCGTTGTCGGAGTGGACCGGTTGCGTGGCGGGAGCAAGAAGGGGGTCTACCGGGTTCACACGAGCGGATCACATGCAGCGAGTGTGATCGTCTACAGCTGGGCCGAGACCGAGAACTTCTGGCCGGCTGCGGAAGCCATCGACCCGGCCCACCCGTTTGCTCCCGCCTCCGGGCTGGCCCCCTTCCTAGCGGCCCAGCGGAGACTGGACGGCCTTGGAGTCCGGGTTCCAGGGGTGCTTCTCGCTGACGTCAGCCGACGCCGCTACCCGGCGGACGTGGCAGTTGTCGAGGACGTTGCCGGCGGCATTCTGGAAGCGCTCCTGAAATCGGATCCCGCACGCGCATCACATGCCTTGAGCGAGCTGGCCGCAATGCTCGACGTGATGCACCAGCAGCACAGTCAGCACCACGGCAGGGTGGACGTGCTCGAACGGGGCGACAAAGCGAGTGGCGATTCTTGCGAGCAACTGGTGCTCGAACGTGCCATCGAGGACCTCACAGAAGCGGCCGAACGCGACCCCAGTATCGGATCAGCCGCAGCTTCTTTGCAGGATCGCTTGCAGGAGCTGGCCGCACGAGTGACTCCGCGTACGCAGCACGGACTGATCCACGGCGAACTCGGGCCCGACCACGTCCTGGTCGACGCCTCCGGGCACCCCGTCCTCATCGACATCGAGGGCCTGATGTTCTTCGACGTCGAGTGGGAACACGTGTTCCTGCAGCTTCGTTTCGGTGACCAGTACCCAGCCTTGTCCCGCCCCGGACTCGATCCAGCACGGCTCGACCTCTACATGCTCGCGATGCGTCTCTCACTGGTGGCCGGCCCCCTTCGTCTGCTCGACGGCGACTTCCCGCACCGCACGGCGATGCAGGAAATCGCTGCGCACAACGCGAAGGAAGCGCTGGCTCTGTTGGTCCAGTAACACGGCGTCCGCCACACACATATCGCTCCTGCCGCTACCTGCCTCAACGGCCAGCCGCCCTGACGGGCGGCTGGCCGTCCCGCGTTCCCTTCACTCACTCGGCAGTGCCGTCATTTCTCTTCGACACTCGCGAGCCGGCTGATCGACAACTGACTCCAGAACCGGTCGACAATCGCTGTTCTTGGAGAT
Source organism: Streptomyces sp. NPDC023838 (assembly GCF_040639555.1). Taxonomy (NCBI): domain Bacteria; kingdom Bacillati; phylum Actinomycetota; class Actinomycetes; order Kitasatosporales; family Streptomycetaceae; genus Streptomyces; species Streptomyces sp. NPDC023838. The sequence continues at coordinate 68,575 of NZ_JBFAAD010000027.1, read as the reverse complement.
GAACGACCGAGCAGAACACCGCTCAGCATCAATGCCGCCCACCGTGCCTGCCCGCGCGTCGATGATCTCATCCTCCGTATCGGCGAGTTGGGCAGCGGTTCCCGCAACCGTGCCCGGACCGGTTAATCTGGGAAGGCTGGATGGACGCCTCGGTCAAACCGGCCGGGGCGAGGAGCGATGCGACCCTCGTCTTCCGACTGGACTTCTACGTCGGCGAGCGCCACACCTTCGGGGTGGGATTCTCCGACAACGTCGTCTTCCGCAAGCAGCACTACGTGCAATACGTGCCGGCCCCCGCCGGACCGTCGCTCTACCGCCACACCGGCGAGAGGTATCTGAACCCGGATGTCACCCCCGAGCAGTTCGCCGCCGCCGCGGCCGACCAGAGCTCGGGGGTGCAGAAGATGACCCCCGACGACGAGGCGCAGCCGACCAAGTGGATGTTCAGCGTCGGGGACCCCGGATTCGAGGCCGATCTCACGATCTCCCTGACCCTTGACCCTTGACCCTTGCCCCTTGACCCTTGCCCCCTGCCCCCTGACCCCGCCAGCTGACCCCTGGCAGCTGACCGGCTCGGCATCACTCGTATGCCCCGGCTCCACGCGACAGCGCCTCCGGTGTCCGCGAGTGTTTCAGACATGCGCGAGACCCAGCAGTACGAGCGGTACATCGGCGGCAGTCCGGAGGCCGAGCGCCTGATCTTCGAGCGGCTCGCAACCGACCTGCTGCGCGTGCAGCTGAAGGCGAAGAAGCGCAGCGGCTCCGCCGCCCTCCATCGGACGTTCCACGCCAAGGCGGTCCTCGGCGTGGAGAACGCCCGGCTGAGGTTCCACGACGACCTGCCCGCCGAACTGAGCTCGGGTTTCGCCAGGCCCGGAGCCGAGTATCCGGTCACGGTCCGACTGTCCAACGCCGGCGGTGTCCGCCAGCCCGACCACGCACCCGACCTGCGGGGGGCGGCGCTGCGCGTCGAAGTCGGTCCCGACGAGATCCACGATCTGCTGATGACGAGTTTCCCGGTCTCGCATGCCCGCAACGCGCGCGAGTTCGTCCTCTTCGCGAAGGCCATGGCAGGCGCGGACACCCGGCTCCGCAAGGCGTTCGCGTTCTTCGTGAAGCTGCCCCTGTCCGTCGGCTGGTCCACGGCGACGCGTATGCGACGCAACGTTTCGGCCGGGGCCCGGCGTCCGGTGCGGAGCCTTGCACTGGAGACGTACTGGAGCCGTGGCGCGATCCTGTGGGGCGAGGCGGGACCAGTGCGCTATCAGCTGCGCCCCGCCTCCGGCGCCCCCGAGGCCCCAGATCCGTCCCGCACCGACCCCGACTACCTGCGGCGTGAACTCGCGCGCAGGCTGCATCGGGCGGACGTCGTCTTCGACGTGTGTGTACAGCGCTACGTGGACAGCAGGCGCACGCCCATCGAGGACGGCGCCGTCGAGTGGCGGGAAGAGGATGCGCCCGCCGTGCCGGTGGCCACTTTGACGATCCCGTGCCAGGAGCTGGACACCGCCGCGGCACGGGCCGTCGGCTCACGCATCGACCAGCTGGCGTTCAACCCGTGGAACACCACCGGCGCCTTCCGCCCTCTGGGCAACCTCAACCGGGCACGCAAGGCGGCGTACGAGGCGAGCAGCGCCCACCGCCTGGGCCTGCGCTTCGTCACGGTCGAACCGCGGCGCAACACCCTGCTCGGCTACCCGCTGCGAGCCTTCTTCCACGCCGTCAACCGCGTCGTCCCGTGGCACCGGCTGCCCACTGGGGCCGGGCTGCTCAACCTCATGGCGTTCCGGCAGACGCTGCGCCGTCACAACCTCATCGACACCGAAGTTCACGAGGCCCCGCCCGCCGCCCAGCCCGCACCGGTCCCGGTCGACGAGGCCGTGCGGACCCGGCGCAGCTACGACGGCTCCTGGAACGACCTCTCCGCACCGGCGATGGGCGCCGTTGGCGCCACCTTCGGCCGCAACATGCCGCCGGCCCACCGGCCGGACGCGTTCGACACGCCCAACCCGGTCACCGTCAGCGAAAAGCTGCTGCACCGCGACGGGTTCATTCCCGCGACCTCCCTGAACATCCTCGCGGCCGCGTGGATCCAGTTCCAGGTGCACGACTGGGTCGACCACAAGCGCCACCCCGTCGGCGAGAAGTCGGTCGAGGTGCCCCTGCCTCCCGGCATGTCCTGGCACAACACCCCCGGCGGTCCACCGGAGAAGGTGATGCGCTTCGCCGAGAACGAGGCCCTGTACCAGCCCGGCGGCGGACAGCCGCCGACCTTCGCCAGTGCCGTCTCGCACTGGTGGGACGGTTCGGAGATCTACGGCGGCACCGCCTCGGTCGCGAAGTCCCTGCGCGAGCCCGACGGCCGCGCCGAACTGCGGCTGGAGGAGGGGCACCTCCCCCTCGGCAACGGCCTTCCGGTCACCGGCTTCCGCGACAGCTGGTGGCTCGGCCTCAGCGCGATGACGACCCTGTTCGCCCGTGAGCACAACGCCGTCTGCCGGGCGCTGCGCGACGAGTACCCGCACATGGACGAGGACCGCATTTACCACACGGCACGCCTCGTCGTCGCGGCGCTGATCGCCAAGATCCACACGGTCGAGTGGACGCCGGCGATCCTCGCCACCAAGGCGATCGACATCGCCCTGAAGACCAACTGGCAGGGCCCGCCCAAGACCTGGCTCGACCAACTGGGCACCTGGCTGTTCGAGGCGCACGACCTCGGCGGCATTCCCCGTACTCTGCCCGACCACCACGGTGCGCCGTACTCCCTCACGGAGGAGTTCACCACCGTCTACCGGCTGCACCCGCTCATCCCGGACGACTACGAGATCGTCGACCACCGGTTCGGCCACCGCCTCGACACCCTGACGTTCAACGACGTCCAGGGCGCCGCCACGGAGCCGCTCATCCGCAAGACAGGTCTGGCGGACACGCTGTACTCCCTGGGCATCGCCCATCCCGGGGCGATCACCCTGAACAATTTCCCCCGCTCCCTGCGGACGTTCGAGCGCGACGGAGAGGTGATCGACCTGTCGGTCGTCGACCTGGTACGCACCCGGCGCCGTGGCGTCCCGCGCTACAACGACTTCCTGGCAGGTCTGCACAAGCCGCGCATCCGGCGCTTCGAGGACCTCTCTTCCGACCCGGAGACGGTCGCCCGGCTGAGGGACGTGTACCGCTCGGTCGACGAGATCGACACCATGGTGGGGCTCTTCGCCGAGAACCCGCCCACCGGCTTCGGATTCAGCGACACCGCCTTCCGCATCTTCATCCTGATGGCCAGCCGCCGCCTGCAGAGCGACCGCTTCCTCACCGTCGACTTCAGGCCCGAGGTCTACACCCCGCTGGGCATGGACTGGATCGACCGCAGTGGCATGACGAGCGTCATCCAGCGGCACTGCCCCGAGCTGGCGAGCCTCCTGCCGCGCACGGCCAGCGCGTTCGCGCCGTGGCGTGCCGTCCAGCCCGTGCGCAATCACGGCGAGGCGTACCACGACTGACCGGGAGACGGACATGGCGGTACAGCAGCGAGCAACGCACGCCGGGCTCGAAGACCTCTTGGCCCGGCCCCTTTGGGAGAGCGTCTTCCGGCGGCGCACCCACCGGGTCAGCAGGGGCGCGTCCGTCGCGGCCAGGTCGATGAGCTATGACTCCCCCCACCGGCCGCAGCCCCTGGGCGAGCTGGAGGAGGCCGTGCTCATCGCCCTCACCGGCTGCTCCGGCCTCAGCATGCCCGACCGGCCCTTCGAGGACCCGCGCGACCACAAGCCCATCATGGCCAAGCCGAACCTGAACATGGTGGGGCGTACGGCGGGCAGCCCCGACAACGCCCAGGGCACCCACTTCTTCATGATCAACGACAGCGGGACGTACTACCTGAGGAAGCTGCCCCCGTCGCCCGGGGCGGGATTCGACCCCGACACACTGCTCGAACGGGCCGGCCGGGCGAAGGTGAAGGTGCTGGACCGCCGCCTGGACGTGGCCGAGGGCATGCGCGACTTCCCCGCCTACCTCGACTCCAACCGCTTCCTGTCCAACCTCGCGGGCACCACGGTCTTCCTGCCGGTCGTCGACCTCTCCCACCAGTACATCAACGCGTTGATGTACCTGCTGACCCAGCCCGACGGAGCCCGGCCCACCTTCGTCGACGACCGCAACTTCTACCGCCCGGCCGGGGTGCGCAAGTGGGTGCGCAACGGCTTCCTCAACCCCGACCTCAAGCTGCCGCTCGGCGCCCTGGGGCCGATGCGCACCCAGGTGGAAGCCGACCTGCTGCTGCAGAACATGATGCTGGTCGCCGACGCCATGGGACTCGGCGCGTGGATCCACGCGTCGATCAACCCCCAGCTCATGCTGGGCGACCCGAAGTTCTCCCGCACCTACGGCCGCATGCTCGGCTTCGACTTCGTCACCCCGCGCTTCAAGCCCGCCGACCTCCTGCGCTGGCAGGTGCCGCTGCCGAAGTACGCGACCCTGCGCGCCCACCCGGTGGGACTGCGGGCCGCCGGCGAACACCTCATCAAAGGCGCGTGCCCACCCAACTACGCCTCGATGGAGGCCGCCGTAGACGCGGTGGTGCAGAGCAAGTTCGGCAAGGGGGGCATCTACGAGGACAAGGATGTCTTCAGCCGCATCTACAAGGACGGGTACGCGCCCCGCTACCTCGAAGAGGCGGGCGAGTACGACCAGCGGGTGATCGACTGCGCACGCGACGTCTGCGTGTACATCCACGCCACCCACGGGCGGTTCCCGGCCCACACCGACGCCATCCACGTGCCCGGCATCTGGTTGCAGACGCACCACGTCGAAACCGAGTACTACGAGCGGTTCTTCCGGAACGGCCTGACCGACGCCCACCGCGCCCACGCCGCCCGCTGGAAGGAGTAGCCGAACCTCCCTGGGGCCTGGAAGCACGCACCGAAGGAGCGCCATGCAGGTGTACGAAGCCATCGTCAGAGGGCTGGAGAGCGCGGGTGTCGACACCGCATTCGGCGGCAACGGCGAGAACATCGCCAGTCTGGCCCTGGCACTGGAGAAGTCGCGGAAGATCCGGCCGATCATGACCCGGCACGAGCAGGCCGCCTCGTTCATGGCGTGCGGCTACGCCATGTACACGGGCCGGCTCGGGGTCTGCTTCGCCACCGTCGGTCCCGGCGCGTTCAACCTCTTCTCCGGCCTCGCCGTCGCCCTGTCCGACTCTTACCCGGTGCTGGCCATCACGGGTTTCGTCTCCCTCGACTGGCGCGGCCACGGCGCGGTGAACGACACGTCGGGGCGGGGCCGCACCCCCGACTCGCAGGCGATGTTCGCCGCGACGACCAAGAAGTCCTTCCTGCTCACGGACATCGCCGACACGTGCGACGTCCTCGAGGAGGCCGTGAACACCGCCCTTGAGGGCCGGCCCGGCCCTGTGCACATCCACGTCCCACAGAACCTCACCCACCGCGGCACGACCGTGGACAACTACCACGACGTCAGGCTGGACGTGACGCCTGTGCGGCCCGACCCGGAGCGGGTCCAGACCATCGCCGGAGTGCTGGCCGACGCCCTGCGGGAGGGGAGCAGGATCGTCCTCCTGGCCGGCTTCGGCACGATCCGCAGTTACGCCGAGGCGGCGGTGCAGCGCTTCGTCGAGCGTTTCCAGATCCCCGTCGTCACCACCCTGGACGGCAAGGGCGTGATCCCCGAGACCCACCCGCTTGCCGCCGGGGTGTTCTCGGAGAGCGGCCACGCGAGTGCCTGGAAGGCGTTCCGTGAGGCCGACGTGGTCCTGGCCATCGGCAACTCGCTCAACCAGCACGCGACGTTCGGCCTGCGCGAGGACCTGTTCGACGGCAAGACGCTCATCCAGGTCAACATCGACGCCGGCGAGATGGGCAAGCACTACCGGCCCGCTCACGCCCTCGTCTCCGACGCGCGTCTTGCGGTCGAGGCGCTCGGCGCGGCACTGGAGCGGAAGTCCGCTCCGGCCGGCCCCGTGCAGGTGCTCGGCCGGGACCACGAGACCCGGCACCTCCCCCACCTTCCCGGGGCGATCCATCCGGGGCGGCTGGCGCAGGCGATCGGCCGCATGCTGCCGGAGGATGCCGTGCTCCTCGCCGACGCGGGTGCCCACCTCGCCTGGCTCGGCTACTACGTCGACCTGGAGCAGGGCCAGAACTTCCGCAAGACGGGCACCTTCGGACCGATGTCCGCGCACGTGAACGGCGCGATCGGGGTGAAGCTCGCCCAGCCCCACCGTACGGTCGTCGTCGGGTGCGGTGACGGCTGCTACTCGATGGCCGGATTCGAGCTCATGACCGCCGTGGAGAACGACGTCCCGGTGATCTGGGTCATCTTCAACGACGACGAGTACAAGCTGGTCAAGCTCTATCAGCTCGCGACCTACGGCGAATCGGGGCTGGTGGAATTCCAGAACCCCGACTTCGCGATGTACGCGAAGGCCTGCGGTGCCGACGGCTACCACGTGGAGACGCTCGACGAGTTCGAGGCCGCGTTCCGGTCCGCCCTCACCTCGAACAGACCGACCGTGATCGACGTCAAGATCACCCGATGGGCGCTGCCCCACTACAGCACATCACCGGAAGGCGTCGTCCCCGGCATGTGGGAGGCGCTCGAGGACCGGCTCCGCCAGGGCGGACGGGCCGCGCGATGAGGGAGGAACCGATGCGAGTCTACGAGGCCATCGTCAAGGGGCTGGAAGGCGTCGGCGTGCGGGCCGCGTTCGGCGGCGCGGGGGAGAACGCCGCCGGTCTGATGCTGGCGCTGAAACATTCCCGGCAGATCCGGCCGATCATCGCGCGGCACGAGCAGGCAGCATCCTTCATGGCCTGCGGCTACGCCATGTACACCAACCGGCTGGGCTTCTGCTTCGCGACCGCCGGGCCCGGCGCGTTCAACCTGTTCTCCGGGCTGGCGGTGGCGATGTCCGACTCCTACCCGGTCCTCGCCGTCTCCGGGTACGCGTCACGGGAGTGGCAGGGATGGGGGTCGCTCAACGAAACGTCGGGCCTGAACCGCACGCCCGACTCCCGGGCGATGTTCGCGGCCACCACCAAGAAGTCCTTCCTGCTCACTGACGCCGACGACACCTGCGACGTCCTCGAAGAAGCGGTCAACGTCGCCTTCGCGGGCCGGCCCGGGCCCGTGCACATCCACGTCCCCGAGGACCTCACCCACCATGGGGTCGAGGTCACGAACTTCCGGCCGATCCGGCTCGACGTCGCCCCGGTCCTGCCCGACCCGGCGCGCGTGGACGAGATCGCGTCGGTGCTGGCCGACGCCCTGGCCCAGCGGAAGCGGATCGTGGCCCTTGCCGGCTTCGGCGCGATCCGCAGCGGGGCGGGACCGCAGGTCAAGCGACTGATCGAGCAGTTCCAGATCCCCTTGCTCACCACGCTGGACGGCAAGGGCATCGTGTCCGAGGGACATCCGCTCGCCGTGGGCGTCTTCGCGGACAGCGGCCACTCCAGCGCCTGGAAGGCCTTCCGCGAGGCCGACATCGTGCTGTGCATCGGGAACTCCCTCAACCAGCACGCGACGTTCAACTACCGCGAGGACCTGTTCAAGGACAAGCTCCTCATCCACGTGAACATCTCCGAGACGGAGTTCCACAAGGCGTACCCACCCCACCACGCGTTGCTGGGCGACGCCGGCCCGGCGGTGGAGGCCCTCGTCGACGCGCTGGAGAAGAAGGTGCCCGGCGATGTGCCGGCGGCCGACGTCAAGGGCCGGGACTACGAAGCCCGGCACATCACCCACCTCACCGGGAGGATCCACCCCGGTCAGCTCGCGCAGTCGATCGGCCGGATGCTGCCGCCGCACGCCGTCCTCCTCGCGGACGCCGGCGCCCATCTGGCCTGGCTCGGCTACTACGTCGAGCTTGAGGAAGGACAGAACTTCCGCAAGGCGGGCTCCTTCGGGCCGATGGCCGGGCACGTCAACGGCGCCATCGGCCTGAAGGTCGCGCACCCGGAACGCACCGTCGTCGTCGGCTGCGGCGACGGCTGCTACTCCCTGGCCGGGTTCGAGCTGATGACCGCCGTCGAGAACGACATCCCCGTCATCTGGGTCATCTTCGACGACGAGGAGTTCAAGCTGATCAAACTCTTCCAGCTCGCCACCTACCGGGAGAGCGCCCTGGTCGAGTTCCAGAACCCGGACTTCGCGGCGTACGCGCGCGCGTGCGGCGCCGACGGCTACCGCGTGGAGACGCTCGACGAGTTCGAGGAGGCCTTCCGCACGGCCCTCGCCTCCGGCCGGCCCACCGTCATCGACGCAAAGATCACCCGCTGGGCCGTCCCCCACTACAGCCCCTCACCCGACGGCGTGATCGACGCCCTCGTGGAAGCCGTCGAAAAACGCCTCCGCGACTGATCGACCCCGCCCCGACACCGTTTCACCCAGGCCCCCAGAGCAAGAAGACGGTCGTTACCGACCGTCAGCCGGCGCCCGTCAGCACCAAGCACAAGGAGTTGGTCACCAGGCTCCTCGCCGGGCGATGCGAGTCATGCGGGCGCATCGACGGGGTGGAAGTCCACCACGTCACCAAGCTCGCCGACCTCGGAAAGCCAGCTCCCGACCGGCTACCGTGGCCAGATCTCATGGCCGCACGACACCGCAAAGCCCTTGTGGCCTAAGGAAGTTGTCACGCGGACATCCACGGACGAAGAGATGCCGAACGGTCCGGTCAGCATGCCGCTGGCCTCAGCAGCGCAGACCAGGACTTCGCGCTGGGCGATGCTCAGCTCGTCCCAGGCGGGAAGGCCGATGACGTCCGCCGTCGGATACACATCGTTGCCCCACTGTTCACGCACCTCATCCGGGGCAGCGAGATAGAAGCGGCAAGATGAATGGGGATTCCAGAGCCAGTTGGCCGGGTCCGCGAGAACGGCATGAAGCTGCCCGCCAGTAACGGCAGGGTCAGAAGCGGCGGGGAAAGGGCCCTCAGCCTCCTGGACGCTGACGAGGCCACGACCGACGAGTCCCAGGACCACTGCGCCGAGTCGCGGGACCAGTTCCCGTTGCTCGGTCTCTGAGTAGCTGCGCGGAGGCGGGGCGTCCTCGGCACCCGCCCAGCGCAGGGCCATACCGGTGGCCTGGATCGTCCCGGCCACCGGATTCTGGGCCATGGCCCGACGTATCTGCGTCTGTTCGGTGATGGTCAGAGAGTCCCAGGAACACACGACACGAATGATCCCACCCCCATTGCCCTGATCCACAACTCTTGACAATCACTCCCGGAACGGACGTCCTCGTCCTCCAGCTCGTGCAGCGCGGCCAGGCACCTCCGGGAGGTCCTGGCCTGGGGCAACCTGCGCGAATGTCTCCATCGGCCTCACCGCAGCGCCACCCGGTAGACCTCGACAGGGCCCAGCCCGTACCGCTCTGTCCACGTGCGCCAGACCAGGGGCTGATTGTCCACGGCATCGATCAACGTGCCATCGACATCAAACAGGACATACCTCATCGCACCAGGCCGACCAAGTTCACTGATCACGCCTCGATCATGCCAGCAGGCCCTGAGCAGGCAGTTTGCGGGACAAGCCTTACGGGTCGGTCCCCGGTGGCGGTCGCCCGCCGGCCCGGCCGGGCGCGCTGGCGGCGGCCACCGCACGCGCGGACGGCCGCCCCTGTGCGGCTGTGCCGTGCGTCACCGGGACACCTCTCTCACCCCTGTCGCACACGTACGAAGATCGCACGTGTGATGGAATGAAGTGATGCGACCCCCCACACGCATGCCGTCCCGTCCCCGCAACCCCTACGACGAACTGGCGGCACTCGCCGACCCCGACCCCGATCTGGACCCCGCGCCCCGACCCCGGATGCTCCCCCTCGACCTCAGCCGTCTGCACGCCGACGAGGACGAGCCATGGTCGCCGCCCGACCACCGGCGGTCCGGGAACGGCCGCCGCGCCAGGCGGAGTCGACGGCGCCGCCGCAGTCCCCTCGCCGCGCTCCCCCGGCTGGCCAAGCTGCTCTTCGCGCTGGTCGTGTGCGTCGGATTCCTGGTGCTCGCGGACCGGTGCGCGGTGATGTACGCGGAGAAGAGGGCCCAGCGGGCGCTCCAGGACGAACTCCACCTCGCGGCCGCTCCCCAGGTGGACATCCACGGCTTCCCCTTCCTCACCCAGGTCCTGGACAAGCGCCTGAAACGGGTGGACGTCACCGTGCCGCACGTGGCCGCCGACCGGGTCTCGCTCACGAAGGTGCAGGCCAGCGCGCGTGACATCAAGCTGACCGGGGACCTGCCCAGCGACATCCGCAGCGCGGTCATCGGCGACCTCGACGGCAGGGTCACCCTGTCCTTCGACGACATGAACCGTGAACTCACCGCCTCCCGGCTCAAGTTCAGCCGGGTGAGCGACGACACGGTGGGCGCGGACGGCAAGCTGAGCATCGCCGGGCAGGAGCTGCGCGTACGGGCACGGGCCCAGGTGCGGCTGGTCGGCACCAGCGGACTGTCCACGGACGTCGACGGCATGAGCCTCGACATGCCGGGCATCGCCACCTACCGCCCGGGCCGCGACCGGGGGCTGACGCTGCACCGGGAGTCCGCCGAACTCATCAGCCGGGACACGGCACGTGTGAAGGCGCTGCTGTCGGTGCCGGCGGTGGTGCGGCGGCTCGGGGTGCCGGAGAAGGACGTAGGGGCGGCGCTGCGGAGCGACGCGAAGCTCCACGAGCTGGTCGGCACGCCCCAGTTCGTCGAGCAGCTGACGCGGGTCAACCTGGTCGATGTGGTCGCCGACCACCCCTGGCTGCTGTCCAGGATCGGCATCGACCCGAAACTGATCACCGGCCTGCTGGCGATGCGCCCGCCGGAGCTCTCCGACCGGCTGTCCTTCTCGTTCACGCTGCCGCGGGAGGCGAGGGAGCTGCGGCTTCGGGATGTCCGCGTGGAGGAGAAGGGTGTCGTGGCGACGGTGTCCGGGGTGGAGGTGGGGGTGGGGCGGTGACGGGGTCGGTGTCCGTCCGTGGACCGTGCCGGGCTGAGCACGGCCCGCGGACGAGGCTCACAGGGGTACGGCCTGCAGACAAGACACCCCAGCCGAACATCTGGAGCCCGGATGTGCCCTTCCCCTCCGGCACCCCCCTGTCTGTCCAGCGTGGAGAGGCGCAGTTCGTGACGGGCAGGTGGCGCTTCTACGGGGAAGCTCTTGGCTTGCCCGTCGTCTACTCCACCGACGACTTCGTCCTGCTCGGCCAGGAGGGCTCGGCCAGGAGGGCTCGGCCGGACTGGGGTTCAACCGCCTGACCGACTACCGGCGCCCCACCTGGCCGGGCCCCACCCAGGAGAAGCAGGCCCCTATCGAACTGGGCGTGGATGACCTGGATGCGGCGCAAGCCTGGCTGCTCGCCCAAGGGGCCGTCGATCCAACGGTCCAGCCGGAGCCCGATCGGTGGCGAGTCCCGCTGGACCCGGCGGGCCATCCGTTCCGCATCACCACCCTGGTCTGAACATCCCGCCGGCCGTCGGCGTGGGTCCAGCTTCGCGCCGACGGCCGGTGAGATCACGGGGGTGTGCGTTCCCCCACCGTGACCGCTCCCCAGCCGGCGGCGGTCCGCCGCTTCAAACGCCTCTCCGCCCTGGCCGGCGCATCGGCGACGGCCGGGAGCGTGGCTGCGCTGTCAGTCCGCTGAAGTATCCTTCCGGCCACCGCACGCCGACTGTGAGGACCTGAGAATTGACCGGCCTGTCTGCTTTCCCGTTGCCCTTCAACGCATCCCGTTCCCTGTCGTTCGCGACCCCTCGGACGCTGCGGGAGCTGCAGATGATGGAGTGCAGCGCGCACATCCGGGCGAAGCCGGGGTGGTTCGAGAAGATGCGCGATGCCGACATCGTCGCCCGGTGGACGCAAGAAGCGGTCGCCCAGGGCCTGACCGAAGCACAAGTGCGGTATGTGCTTGCCGAACTCGCGCATTACGCCGCGTTGCGGGACGAGCGGACGGGCATCGAGGTGTCCGCCGTCGACGGAGTGTGGCAGTCGGACACCTTGATCGACGACAAGCTCCGATCCCGGCTGAGTGAGGCCGTTCAGGTTCTGGAAGCGGTCCCCGAAGCGGAGCGGGACTGGCATCCCGGATCTGACGGTCAGGTTCTGGATCTGGTACATCCCTCGCTGTTCTGCCTGGTGAGAGAGGCGAGCGGCGGGCCCGAGCGGGCTTGGCGGAATCCGACAAACCACTATTCGAAGTACGAGTTCTCGGAGCAGTTCCAGTGGCTGCCCACGGATGTCGACATCAGCGACGACGGTGAGGTCGCCTTCCGTTCGTACGTCAACAACGTCCACCCCGAGGATCACCGCGAACTCGCCTCCGTCCTGCCGGACTTGTTCGCGCGCATGCGCCCGTTGCTGGAGAACGTGCTGAGCGATCTGCGCCATCCACGGCCCCTGCGGATCGAGGCCGATCCTTACGGGTGGTACGACTCGGAGCCGGAGTGTCCGGTCAGATCCTCCTACAGTGATGATGAGGCCTACGCAGAGGCCCGTGAGGCGTGGGAGCAGGCGTACGACGACTGGTGGGAGGATCGCCTCCCGGTCGTCCCGGACGCCCCGGTCTTCACCGCGCCCCCGTTGCCCGACGCGTCCGCCCGTGTCGACCTGCGCGGCCGCCGCCTCCAGGTCATCGTCAAGCTCGCCACCATTCATCTCACCCCGGACAAGCCCGAGTACGCCGGTGGTTCCTGGCACGTCGAGGGGATGCTGAACGAGCGGATCGTCTCGACCGGCATCTACTACTGGGACAGCGAGAACATCACCGAAAGCCGGTTGAGCTTCCGGGCCGCCCTCGACGATCCCAGCTACGAGCAGAACGACGACAACGGTCTGCGTGAGGTCTACGGTCTGGAGGACGAAAACGCACTGAACCAGATACTGGGATCGGCATCGACCCCGCAGGGCCGCTGCCTGGCGTTCCCGAACATCCTGCAACATCGCGTCGGCTCGTTCGGCCTCACGGACGCCACTCGCCCGGGACACCGCAAGATCCTGGCGTTCTTCCTGGTCGACCCGTCGGAGAGCATCGTCTCGACATCCGATGTGCCGCCGCAGCAACCGTGGTCCGACACGACGACCATGACGCTGGAACAGGCGAAGCACTACCGTGAACAGCTCATGCGGGAACGCAAGTTCTTCGTCGACGAGCACAACGAGCAGCTCTACGAACGAGAATTCTCCCTCTGCGAGCACTGAATCCGGTCCGCCAGCCCCCGGTCCGGCGATCACGGTCCGCTGATCACGTTGCGGTGATCACGTTCCTGCCTCCCGGCCACGGCGACACGCCAAAGCCGTCAATCGCGCCGCGCTCGTCCAGTACGGATTCGTCCTTGCCTGCGGTATCCGTCCAACACGTCCTGGCGGAGCAGGAAACCGAAGCCGGCGGACTCCAGTCGCAGACCCAGCTGGGCCTCATCGATACCCAGGCCTCCCGCCGTGTCCGCCATGTGCCAGTCGTGGGCGGCGAGCCTGCTCAGCAGGTGGCCCCGCCGGACCTGGGTCTCCGACAGGCGAAACGTCTTGAGGTAGGCGACCTTGCCGCTGTCCTCGGTGATGGCCTCGCCGATGTGGTTCTCCTGCTTGGGGCGGAACTCCGGCAGGAAGCGGGAGAGCGTGAAGCCCCCCATCCGGTAGACCGTCTGCCATGCGTACGCGGACTCCAGCAGGCCCGCCGCCATGGTGGTGTCGTGGAAGTGCGTCCAGGCCTGCTCCTGTTCGGCGACTGCCGTGCGCAGGTGGGCCAGGGAGCGGATCTGCGCGTCAGGGATACGGGCCCGGAAGTCCCCCACCGGCGGCATCAGCGTGGCGTAGTGGTGGATCAGTTCACCGTACAGATCCTGCACGAGCGTGGCGTGGAGCGCACGGTAGTCGTCCGGGTGCGGGACCGCGAACGCGGCGGCCAGCGCGTCGGCGACGTAGAGCAGCACGCCGCACTGGCCGGGATGGAGCTCGAAGACGCGCAAGGCGTCGGCGAGCCCGCGTACTTCCCCACCGACGTACGCTTCCTCGACGCGCGGCGAGAGTCCTTGGCGGATCGCGCGCTGTGACCACTCCTCCCAGGCCACGGACGGACCGCCGAAGTGCAGTGCCAGGTAGCCCTCCAACGCCAGGTGCAGGGGGAGGAACCGTAGCCGGTCCTTGGCCTGGCGGCGGGCCATCCGGTGAGGGAAGCGAAGGCCCATCGTGGCGGCGGGGACCGCGTTGCCATCGGCGGACAGATGGGTGCCGTAGGCGGCTGCCGGCGTGCCGTCCTCAGTCCACGAGGCGACGAATCCGTGCGGGACGTAGGACGTGTAGACCTGGCGCGGGCCGAGCTCCACCAGTCCGGCCGCGTCGCCGTAGAGCTGCGTGCCCAGACGCAGGCCGTGGACGGGTTCGTCGCGCACGAGCGGCACCAGTCGTACGGCGTTCCACACCTGGGAAGGGCGAGGGGTCAGCCCGGTCAGGTCCAGTGTGGTCATCGCGCCTGCTCCTGGGGGTGTCCATGCGTCATCCGTGCCGCGCGGGCGTCCATGTACGCAGTCAGTTCGGCCAGGCCGGTGCGGCCTTCCGCGAACTGGGCCAGTTCCACCAGCGCGGGAAGGTCCTCGGCGTCACGGATGCCCGCGGTGGGCACCGTCGGGGACAGTCGGCGCACGTCGAAGTCGGCGGCATCGTAGACGGGATTGAGATGCACGATGCTGGTGCGGCGCTCGGGGTCGAGCCGGGTCCGCCAGATACGCAGCACCTCGGCGGCCAGGCCGGGAGGCGCGTTGTCCCATCCGTCGGAGACGATCAACAGCCTGGTCGGGGAGGTGTCCAGTGCGTCCAGGATGCGTCGTCCCACCGGCGTCGGCCCGTACGGGTAGGTCAGCAGCGCATCGGCACGCCCGGACGTCCACAGCGCGATGTAGTCATCAGCAAGGGCCGCGAGCAGATAGTGGCAGGCCAGGGCCACGGCCAGCGGACGACGACGCTTGTGCGCCGAACCGAAGGCGGAGAAGCTGTCGTCCAGGACGGCGGCGACCTTGCCCCAGCTCCCCCGGTGGGAGCCGGCCACCCGGTCGGCGGCCGATTCCAGAGCGCGGGTCAGCTCGGCACGCCGGCGCCCACGCTCCTCGAGCGACAGCGACAGCACATACGTCGCCAAGCGGGTCAGCGGCATCCCCGCCAGATCCGCCTGCACCCCGGTGATCCCGCGAGCGCGCGCGGACTCCTGCAGGCGCAAAGTCTCCAGGCGCGTCATCCGCGGAGCTATGCGCTCCAGGAAGACGTTCCGGGGAATGCCGTGCTTGGCGGCGAAGCCCTCGGCGACCGTATAGGGCAGCTCATACAGGGCGGCCTGCTCGTAGTGAGCACGGCGCCACGTCTCCAACAGGGGTGTCGCATAGTGCGCGCGGGCCACCGGCGCGAACATGAACGCCCCCAGCTCTTCGGTGACAGGGGTCAGGTGCGCATGGCGGAGGGCTCGCTTGAGGCTGCCGCGGTACTTGACGGCATCGAATGCCAGGTCCTGGCGTGCGGAGAGCCAGTCACGCATGATCGCGCGGGTGCGCCGGTTGTTCACCTTGGCCCGGCGCAGGGCGTCGAACAGTCCGTACACGCGTTGGGGCGGCATCTGCGCAAGACGCGATGCGATCAGGCTGCCCTCGCTGCGGCGCTGGTCGGCCGTGGCCTCACCAGTGGTCTCCAGCAACCCTCGGATAATGAGGACGGCGTTGTAGTCGTTGATGTCGAGCGCGAGGACCCCGGCGTACAGGTCGCGGTAGTTCCCCAGCATGTACGCATGGAGAAAGTCCAGCGACAGCCGCTGCCGGTCCGCGTCGCTGTGGAATTCACGCTGGCCGGTGGAGGTGATCGCCGCGTTGACGAAGAGCAGCACATCATCGGCTGCGACGAGGTCCCCGTACGATTCCGAGTCCATCCGCATCTTTCCCCCAGGAGTGCTGATGCCGGCCGGGGAATGGGAGCACGAGCAGCGAATCATTGCTTTAAAGGCAGGTTCCGGAAGTCGCACTGGAGTCCCGCGGCCGGCCCTCGAACCGTAACAGGGCAGGCCACACGCCCTCCACCGACTTATCCGGCCCCTGACGCGGGGCCGGCCCTCAGAGGTCGACGGGCGGTGTGGAGCACGCTCCCGACCGCAGTGCGGCAAGGCGAACGATTCGCTGTCCCCGGGGCGGTGCGGGCCCCTGCCGGATCGGCAGGAGCCCGCAGCGTGGGCGGCACAGGAAGGCCAACGGCCCTCCGTGAGCGGTGTCCTGACACGGCCCATCTTCCGCCGGTGGGCCGGCCGCCCGGCCTTACTTCAGGTGCCGGACCAGGAACTGGGCCGCGGCGTCCCCAGCGAACTGCGGGACGCCGCTGTGGCCACCCAGATTGGCATGCAGTGTCTTCTCCTTGGAGCCGAAGGCGTCGAACAGGTCCAGGGCGGCCTGCCGGTCGTTGCCTTCGTCGTCCCACTGCAGCAGGACGTGCAGCGGGATGGCGACCTGCCGGGCCTCGTCGAACATGGCGCGCGGCACGAGGCTCCCGGCGAACAGCACGGCGGCCGCGATGCGCGGCTCGACCACCGCCAGCCGGATTCCGATGGAGATGACTCCTCCTGAGTATCCGACCGGACCGTCGATTCCCGGCAGCGACAGGAGGGCGTCCAGGGCGGTCCGCCATTCCGGGACCGACCTCTCGACCAGTGGGAGGACGAGCCGGTCCACGATCTCCTCGTCGACCGGCTCGCCGGCCTGCATGGCCCGGCGCAGGTCCGCGCGGGCCTGATCGAGAGCGGGCCAGCGGGGCCGGTCACCGCTTCCGGGGAGTTCGATGGTGGCCGCGGCGAAGCCGTCCGTCGCCGCGTGCCGGGCCCGGGCCACCAGGCGGGGGTACATCTTGTCCAGTCCCAGCGGGGGGTGGCCGAGCAGGATCAGCGGCGCCGGCGCGGATACGGACGCGGACGTCGGCGTCCACAGGATGCCGGGGATCTCACCGAGGGTGAACGTGCGCTCGAGGACACCGTCGTCGAAGCGCTGTTCGGAAGTGAAGTGCATGGTCGTGCCTTTCGGGAGTGCACGTGACGGCGCTCCCGGACGACCTATCGCCCGGCCGTGACCTCGGAGGAGAGCACCCACGTCGATACTGCGTTCACGGGTACCACCTCCTCGTTCTCTCGCACGGCCTCCGGAAACGTAGCGGAGGCCGCCGCGGTCCACCAACGGTTTTTCGCCCCCGCCGGGCCGGATGTTGCCCGATCAAGCCGACAGTGTCGGACCGGGCCCCCGTCCTTGCCGCCGTGATCATTCAGCGCATGGACGACATCGACATCGCGTCGACGACCGCGACGCCGCCACTGCCGGACTTGTCAACGTGGAGCCGGCCGCACCGGCTTCCCCCAACGCGACGCTCCTCCGAGCCCCGCCACCCGCGCCGCCACAATCGCCTCCCCACGGCTGCCCGCCCCCAGTTTGCTCAGCACCGCCGAGACGTAGTTGCGTACGGTCTTGTCCGAGAGCGACAGCTCTCTGGCGATTCGCCGGTTGTCGTAGCCGTGCGCGACGAGGCGCAGGACATCGTGCTCGCGGGCCGTCAACCCGGACAGGGTGCATCGTCCCGGTACGTCGGCCGCCGCCGCGAGCAGCGTCGGCAGTACGTCGCCGACGCCGGGACTGAGTACCACCCCGCCGCCCCGCACGAGCCTGATGGCGTCGAGGATCAGGGCCGGCTCCGAGTCCTTGAGCAGGAATCCCCGGGCTCCGGCCGACAGGGCCGCCAGCGCGAGCTCGCTCTCCTCGCTGCGGGCCGAACCGGTCGCCACCACCCCGACCTCGGGGAAGCGGCGTACCAGGGACCGGACGGCGGCCAGTCCCGATCCCCTCGGGCCGTCGAGGTCCAGGAGCATCACGTCGGGGTCCGCGTCCCCGACCCGCTCCAGACAGGCGTCGGCGTCCGCGGCCTCGCCCACCAAGCGGACCGCGCCGTCCGACAGCACCGCGCCCAGACCGATCCTGATCAGCGGGTTTCCCTCGACGAGAAACACACGGAGTGGCTCGGTCGGCGTCGGCGTCACTGGTTGTCCCCTTAGCTTCGGGCGCTGTCGTGACCTAGCATGATCGCGATGCGCTATCGCGCGACTAGCGCGGGCAGCGGCGGGCGCCGGCTGGTGCCGCAGGGGGAGGACCGTTGGAGTTCCGGCTGCTCGGACCGGAGGAAGTACGGTGCGGGGAGCAGGTCGTGCCGATATCGGCGGCCAAGCACCGAGCCGTACTGAGCATGCTCCTCCTGCAGTCCGACCGGGTCGTCTCGACCGAGGACCTGATCGACGGGCTGTGGGGGACCAACCCTCCCAAGACCGCAAGGACCACCCTGCACAACTACATCCGCCGGCTGCGCGGTGTCCTGCGGGACCGGGGAGCGGACATCCTGCACACCAGGCCCGGCGGCTACTCGCTGGCTCTGGGGTCACACCGGCTCGACGTCCACGACTTCGAGGAACTGGTGCGGCAGGCCGACGGCGCGCAAGCGGCGGGCAACCTGGACGCCGCCTCCGGCCTGCTGCGCCGGGCCCTGCGGCTCTGGCGCGGCAGAGCACTGGAGGGGACTGCCTCCCGCTATCTCGCGGAAGTCGAAGCACCCCGCCTCGACGAGGCACGGCGCTCCGCGTTCGAGGAACTGATGGACATGGACCTCCGACTGGGACGTCACACCGCCCTGTTGGGCGACCTGCGGCGAGAGCTCGAACGTGAGCCGCTCAGGGAGCGGCTGCGAGCGCAGTACATGCTGGCGCTCTACCGCGCCAACCGACGCGCCGACGCCCTCGATGTCTACCGGGAAGGACGCCGCGTCCTGATCCAGGAACTCGGTCTGGAACCTGGGCCGGAGCTGCGGGAGATGGAACAGGCCGTCCTCACGGACAGCCCCGGCCTCAGGCCGCCCGCGGTGACCGTCTCCGATGCCAGTACGGCGGAGGAGCGCGCCGACCCCCCTCCCGTCCCACGCCAACTCCCCGCCCAGCCGTCGCACTTCACCGGGCGGCACGACCACCTGCGGGTGCTGGACGAGTGGGCCGACGGCCAAGGCGCCGGCACGCCGATGGTCATCACGGCGATCGACGGACGCGGCGGCGTGGGCAAGACCGCGCTGGCGATACGGTGGGGGCACGCGGCCAAGGCCAGGTTCCCGGACGGTCAGCTCTACATCGACCTGCGGGGATACTCGACCTGTCGGCCGGTCACGCCCCTTGAGGCCCTCACGGCCTTCCTCCACGCCCTGGGCGTCCCCTGCGACAGCATCCCGGGGCGGCTCGACCGCGCGGTGGGCCTCTATCGCACCCTAGTGGCGGGCAAGCGCATCCTCATCGTGCTCGACAACGCGCGAAGCGTGGACCAGGTGCGTTCGCTGCTGCCCGGGACGCCCGGCTCGAACGTCGTGGTGACCAGCCGGGACACGTTGGCGGGCCTCGTCGTCCGGGACAACGCCCGCCACCTCACCGTCGGCGTTCTCTCCCCCGCCGAGGCCGAGAAGATGCTCGTGCGGATCATGGGGACGGCGCTCGTCGAAGCCGAGCCGGAGGCGACCGCGGAGCTGGCCCGGCTCTGCGGACACCTGCCCCTGGCGCTGGGGGTCGCCGCCGTCAACGTACTCGAAACCGGCGGGGACCGCCCCGTGGCCCGTTACGTCGCACGGCTGCGGGACCAGGATCACCGGCTGTGCGTGCTCAGCATGCCCGAGGACGAGTCCAGCGATCTGCAGGCGGTCTTCGCCCTCTCCTACCTGTCCCTGGCGCCCGACGCGCGCAGACTCTTCAGGCGTCTGAGCCTGGTGCCAGGACCCACGACCACCACCGGGGGTGCGTCGGCCCTGCTCGGCCTGGAGCGCGCGCGGACCGCGCAGTTGCTCAAGCGACTGGTCGCCGCGCATCTGGTCGGCCAGCAGGACTACGACGTGTTCCACCTCCACGGCCTGCTCCGCCTCTACGCCGAGGAGCGTATGGCCGAGGAGGAGACCGCCGAGGAGCGGGCCGCCGCGCTGCGGCGCCTCTACGGCTACTACCTCGCCGGCGTGCACACAGGAGCCAGGCTGCTCTACCCGGAGAAGATCCGCGCGTTCCCGCCCCAGCACGTAGCGAACGACGCCCTTGTCGTACGTGAACAAACCGCCGCCCGGGAGTGGTTCCAGCGGGAGCACGCCAACCTCGTCCTCGCCGTACAGCAGGCAGTGGGACTGGGTCTGCCCTCCGCCGCGTGGGAGCTGTGCGACGGCCTGCGCGGCTACTTCTGGCTGGTCCGCACCGCTCCGGACTGGATCGCGGTCTCACAAGCGGCGCAGGAGGCGGCGCGGGCAGCCGACGAGGTGCTCGGCAGCGCCTCGGCCTGGTTGAGCCTCGGCGACGCCCAGCGCGGCCTGGGCCGGTACGAGAACGCGGCCGGGTACTACGGCGCGGCACTGCGGGACGCGGAGTCCGCCGGGTGGATGGAGGGAAAGGCCCAGGCACTCATCAATCTGGGGCTGGTCGACGTTCTGACGGGTGGTCTGCGGGACGCCGTGGAGCGCCACAAGGAGGCGCTGAGGATCCTGCCGGACGGGCCCCAGTGCATCATGCTCCGGCTGAGCGCGGAAACCAACATGGGTCTGCTCCATCAGGAACTCGGTGAACTCGGGGTGGCGGAGCGGCACGTCCGCACCACCGTCGAGTTGAGCCGGCGCATCGACTCGCGCGGCGCCTGGGGCGTCTCCCAAAGGAATCTGGGGCAGGTCCTCAGCCTGCTGGGGCGCTCGGACGAGGCACTCGACCGCCTCACCGACGCCCTGGCCGTCCATCGGGAGATCGGCGACCGGGGCGGCGAGGCTGAGACCCTGCGGGCGCTGGCCGACTGGCACCTGGACCAGGACGACCTCGCGGCGGCCCTCGACCTCGCGGCGGCCGCCGCCTCCCTGGCCGACGACATCGGCGGGACCCGGCTGTCCTCGGCGGCCCTCCAGAGCCTGGCCCGCGTTCACGCGCGCCGCGGGGATCCAGCCGAGGCCGAGAGGGCCTACGACCGGGCCCAGGCACAGGCCGAACTGGCCGCGGCCAGGCACACGCAGGCGACGATCCTGCTCGGGCGGGCCGAGGTCCGCCTCCTGAGTGGCCGCCTCGCCGACGCCGAAACCCACGCCCAGTCCGCCCTGACCCGGGCCCGAACCGAGGGCTACCGCATCATCGAAGGCCAGGCCCTGACCATCCTCGGCCGCACAGACCTCGCACGGGGACGCGCCGACGAGGCGGCCGGGCTCGCGGCCCAGGCAGCCGCCGTGCTCGCTCAGACCGGCCACCGGCGCGGCCTGGCCGACGCGCACGACCTGCTGTCCCGTGCGCGCCGGTAGGCGTGACCCGCCAGGTGGCCCGGACGGTCCTGCGGACGGTCTCCAGCACCCGGATCACCAGCCTGATCCGGCCGACGGCCCCCAGCCCCGAGCAACCGCACCCGGGACACCCAGGACCGCCTCCGGGACCTCCAGAACCAGGCCCGTCACGTCGCCGCTCCGACGGCTCCCGACTTCTGCACCCGGGACACCAGTCCCGCCGCCAGCAGCAGGTCGAGGCACCCGCGGACCGTCCTGCGGGCGGCTTCCTCCTCCAGCGGGCCCTGCACCGTACGGCGGTACCCCTCGGCCAGCGACGTCAACGACTCGCCCTCGCACAGGGCATAGACGGTCCAGGTGTGCGCGTCGAGCCAGTGGAAGCGCGCCTGGTCCGGCTGCAGTACCAGGAGCTGCCGCAGCGTGAGCAGTTCCTCGGCCAGAACGGGCTCGTTGCGCGCGAAGGCGCCCTCCAGGGGCGGCAGTTCACCGGACGGCTCGGCGGGGACCGGCTGGGGCACCTGGACCAGCGAGCGCACCCCTGGCTCGCAGTGCTCGACGGCGTCGAGCAGCCAGTGGACGAACCGGCGGCCCTCCGGCGTCACCTGCCCGTGGTCGGCGCACAGGGCCTGCTCCGCGAGGTAGGTCATACGTTCCAGGACGGTGCCATGGCTGCCGGCGGCGGCAGCCGGGCTCCCCGGTGTCGGCCGGTCGATGACGTCGTCGGCGGACGGGGGCCCGTACTGGGCGACGAGTTCAGGAGACGCGTCGCGGGCCGCGGACTGGAAGACCATCATGTGCGCGTAGAAGTGCAGCGCCACCAGCACCCTGATGAACGTCCACGAGGTCTGCCGCCAGGGGATGGGCACCTTGGCCTCGCCGTCCTCCACCAGCGAGCACGAGCGCAGCACGTCGAACAGCTTCAGGTGAGCGGCCTCGTGCAGCAGCGTCTCGGCCGTCGTCCAGGGGTCGCGGAGCCGACCAGGGGACATCAACATCGCGGACGGCAACGGGTCACCGCCCGACAGCGACTGCAACGGGCCGTCGGGCGATTCCCCGTCGCTGAACCCGACCAGCGACACATGCCGCAGCACGCTGGGACCGATCTGCGGGAGGAGCGCCGTGAGCAGACCAGCGCCTTGCCGCAGGGCCTCGACCATCTCCGGCGTCGCGTCGAACGGCTCGTTGTGCTCATCCGGCTCGAAGCTGTTGCGGCACAGCTCCAGGAGCCGGTCGGCGATGGCCTGTCGCGGGGCGGGGGGCCGCAGCCCGGTCCATACCCAGCTCGGCCCGATCTGTGGCCAGGGGCGGGCCCGGGTCGCCATGAGGCTTTCGCACAGGCCGGAGCCGTCGGCGGGCAGCGGCCACGCCCCGTGCGCGAGGCGGCCGCCGAGGGAACTGGCGGTGAAGACCCCGTTCTCCATGCAGGCCGTGTCATCCTCGAAGGCGTTGCGCAGAACGGGGTCCGCCATGGCTGGCAGCAACCGCTCGTCGGGCTGCAGCGTGAGCGCGTTCAGGACGTCGGCGTGCCGATCGTCGCGAGCAGCCAGGAGCGACAGTCCCAGGCGGTACCGGGCGAGATTCCTGGCTTCGATGGCGGTGGAGTCTCCGAAGAGGGTGTCCCGCGCGAGTATGTCCTCCGCCACGTGAGGGGAGACCATGGCCACGATGGTGCCTTCCTGTTCCGTTCCTATGGTGCGGTTACGCCGTGGTCCGGCACGCGGTACGGCGGTGAAGCGCGGTGTGCGCTCCCACGACAGGTGTGGTGCCTCACCGCCGTACCGCTCAGTGCGACAGGGTCAGACCGCGGTGGCGAGCGTCATCGGCACGAGCTGCTCGGCGCTCGCGTACGTCGGCATCGCCCCGTACGCCGGGACCCAGGCGCGCTCGGCCGCCGAGTCGGTCATCACCCGCGGTGCCTCGTCCTCGCCGAGGGCCGGGATGGGAAACAGGGGCAGTCGGATGGCCTGTGCTGACATGGTGGACTCCTCTTCTCCGCGGCGGTCGTCCTCCGCGGCGTTTCCTGCGCTGGGCGCCCAGTGGTTCTGGACTCGCAGCATCGTCGGACGCGGTGTGTCCCGGTCACCAGGGGTGGCGGTCCTGATGCTGTCCCGGGACAACGGCGGGGAAGAGGGCGCGACGGCACACGTCTGAGGGCCTCCGCCGGGTGGCGAAGGCCCTCGATGTGCGATCACACCGTGCCGGCGACTGTCCGGGATGACCGGAGCGCTGGACGGTGGAGAGGCCGACTCAGGCGGCGAGCAGGGAGTCGTCGCCCGGCCGGGCTCCGGGCAGGTTGTGGCGGGCGGCGATGAGGGCGGCGTCGATGTCCCGGGTGCCGGTCGCGATGCACAAGCTGTAGGCAACATCATTCATCCGCTGGCGCGCAGCCTCCGTACCGTCCTCCGCATGCAGGGCATGCAGCGTCAGGTACTGCTCGACCAGGTTGTTCAGGACCACCGGATGCGCCATCAGCATGAGACATCTCCCTCGTCACGGCTCTCGCAGCTCTACACGCATCGCCTTGTGCCCAAGATCGCAGCCCTCATTCACGCCCTGCGAACACATGCCCTGGCGGCGACGCCCCGAGCGGGGCGGTGTTCCTGCGACCGACGTATACGGGCCGCGCCGGTCCGTTCCGTTCCGGTCCAGTCCGGGCCGTTCCGTCCTGTCGGCCAGGCGGTTCATCAGAGACCGACTGCTGCCATCGCCTGTCAAGGGTTCGCGATCGGGTGGGGGTGATGTCGGCCGGCCAGTTGGTCGCCGAGAGGGCTGCGGCAGTACAGGACTTGCCGTCCGTCGCGAGCCCGGGTCAGAAGGCCCGTGGCGTGCAGCACACGCAGGTGCTGGGACACGGCACTCGGGGTGACCCGGAAGCGGCGAGCGATCTCGACCGTGGGCAGTGGCTCATCGAGGAGGGCGAGCAGTCTCGCCCTGGTGGCGCCGAGCAGCGCCACCAGGGCAGTTGCGTCAGGGGCGGGCGCCGGGGTCCACAGCGTCGCCACTCCACGGCTTGGATAGGACAGCACCGGCGGTTCCTCCGGACTGACCGGGGGTGCGGGCTTGTGGGCAAAGACCGAGGGCAGGAGCAGCAGGCCCCGGCCGGACGCCGCGACGCGGTACTTGCTGATCATTTTTTCGATGTGCAGGACACCGTCCTGCCAGTGCAGGTTCGGGTGCATGTCCGCGAACAGCAGGCGGGCGCCTCCCACGGCCAGTTGCCGTGCACGGTAGGTCATGTCGGCTTCCAGCAGCAGTCGCATCTGCGGCCACATCGGCTCGATGGCGATCTCCCAGTACTGCCGCAGGAGTTCGCAGAGGGCGTCGCGGAGCGCGATGACAGGCCCGTCGTCGGCGGCGGTGGCGTCGCGCAGGGCTTCGGGAAGCGGATCCGGGGCGTGCGTGGCCAGCAGATCGCGGCGCACGGTCCGGGGGGAGGTCCGGCGGACGACGGCGAGTTCTTCCTCGAAGGCCGGGGCGAAGCTGGTGGGCCGGGGGGTCAGGAAGTCAGGGAGGGTGCGCCTGGCCGCGACCAGGGACATCAGCAGGCCGGTGTCGAGGGCTCCGAGTCGGCCGAGGACGGATCTGCGCCACGGGAGGTGCAGCGCGTACAGGCCCGGATCCCGCAGCACCCGTAGGCTGACCACGGTTTCGTGCAGGGGCGAGACGGCGAACCGGGTGTCCGCGAGATCCTCGACGTCGAGCACAAAGCTGATCATTAAGGCATACGCTACATCGATTGGCAACGGCACGCAGCTGTCGTGGACTTCAGCGCATGACATCCACACCTCCCGCAACTCCCGGGCAGCGCACGGCGATCGTTACAGGCGCGGCACGCGGCATCGGCGCCGCGGTGGCCAGACGGCTGGCGCACGACGGCCTGGCGGTCGGCGTGATCGACTTGGACGAGGCGGACTGCGCCGGCACCGTCGAAGCCATCACCAGCAGCGGCGGATCAGCGACGGCTGTCACCGCCGATGTCTGCGACGAGACCGCAGTGACGGCCGCCGTCGCCCGGATCAGCGCCGTCCTGGGGCCGCCGACGGTACTGGTCAACAACGCCGGCATCGGTCCGCGCGCCGAGCTCGTCGAGATGAGCACGCAGCAGTGGGACACCGTCACCGCTGTCAATCTGCGCGGCCCGTTCCTTCTCGCCCGCAGCGTCTGCCCGCACATGATCGCGGCTGGGTGGGGGCGGATCGTGAACATGTCCAGCATCTCCGCAGTCGGTGATGCCGCCCGCGTCGACTACGCCAGCGCGAAGGCCGGTCTGATCGGCTTCACCAAGTCACTGGCCCTCCAGCTCGGGCGGCACGGCATCACCGCCAACGCCATCGCCCCGGGCTTCGTCGTGAGCGACATGACCAGGGCATCCGCCCGGCGGCTCGGCCGCGACTTCGAGGAGTTCCGGCGCAGCGCGGCGCAGTCCATCCCGGTGGGACGAGTCGGCGAACCGGAGGACATCGCCCACACGGCGTCCTTCCTGGTGAGCCGCGAGGCCGGATTCGTCTCCGGCCAGGTCATCTACGTCGCCGGCGGACCGGTGGACTGATGATGAACCGTCGGACGACCCTGGTCCTCGCCATGACGTGTGCGGTGGCCGTGGGGAACATCTACTTCCCCCAGGCGATCATCCCGCTGATTGCCGAAGGGCTGCATGCTTCACCCGACGCAGCCTCCCTGGCCGTGACCGCCACGCAGGTCGGCTACACGGCCGGAATGTTCCTGCTGGTGCCTCTCGGCGATCGGCTCCCCCACCGCTCGCTCCTCGTCACACTGCTCGCCGTGACGAGCCTGGGCCTGCTCGCCGCAGGCTGCGCAACCGACCTGCCGCTCCTCGTCGTCGCCAGCTCCCTCATCGGCCTCACCACCGTGGCCGCCCAGGTCGTCGGCCCGCTGGCAGCCGGACTGGTGGCCGCCGACCGCCGCGGAGCGGTGATCGGCACCCTGCTGAGCGGCTCGATCGGCGGCATGCTGCTCACCCGGGCCTTCAGCGGTTCGCTGGGCGAATGGCTGGGATGGCGAGTTCCCTACCTGACGGCCGCCGCCCTGACCCTGCTCCTCGCCTGCATCCTGGCCCGCACCGTGCCCGTCACAACCCCGCCCTCACACCAGCCGTATCCAGCGCTCCTGGCCGAGCCACTGCGCCTGCTGCGCACCGAGCCGGACCTGCGCCGCTCCTGCTTCTACCAGGCTATGGTCTTCGCCGGATTCTCGGCCGTCTGGACGTGCCTGGCGCTCCTCCTCAACGGTCCGGTCTACGGCATGGGCGCCCAGGCCGTAGGACTGCTCGCCCTGGTCGGCGGCGCGACCATGCTCTGCACCCCGCTCGCCGGACGCCTGGTGGACCGCCACGGCCCGGACCCGGTGAACCTCGTCTCCATGCTCGCGGTCCTCGTCTCGGCCGCGGTCCTGGCTGCCGGCGCCTGCGGCGGCGTACCCGGGCTGACCGCCCTGGTCGTCGGAACGCTGCTGCTCGACATCGCGATGCAGTCCGGCATGGTCGCCAACCAGGCCCGGGTCTACGCCCTGCGGCCCGACGCCCGCGGCAGGCTCAACACCGCCTACATGACCTGTGCCTACCTCGGCGGCAGCGCGGGTTCCTGGCTCGGAGTACGCGTCTACAGCCAGGCCGGGTGGCCCGGCGTGTGCGCGCTCGTGGCGCTGCTCGCTGCACTGGCCCTGGGCCGCCACCTCGTGGCGCTGACCATGTCTTCGTCACCCTCGCGGAGTAAATCCGCGAACTCACCCTCGCCCGGGGTGACGTCCGAGACCACGACGTCCGAGCTCACGAGGTCCGAGCTCACGACGTCCGAGCTCACGACCACGCCCACGCCGTCGCAGAACAGGAAGGCCTGACACCGCCTGCCCTTCAGTCCCTCTCCCCCATCGCCGCCGCAGCGCGCACGACCCCCGCCGGTGTCGTCCCGCCGCCTCCGCCGCTGTCCAGCTCCCCCGGAGCCGTGACCACGGGCCGCTGTGCGCCCTCCTGCTGGGGGTTGTTCTCGCCCTGCGGGCTGCGGGCCCAGTACCGTCGCCGCCATGGCGGGCGTCGTTTCGACGCGAGATTGGGAGTCGCACGCTCGCACGAATAGGTGATGTTCACGAGAACGGGAGTCAGCTGCCGCGGGACTTTCCCCGGGCGTATCCGTCACTGCCCGGTCCGGTTGGTGAGGGGCTGTTGAGAGGCGGTCGGTGGCGCGAATAGTGCCTGGACGGTTTCGGCCGCCGTTTCGCGCAGCCAGGTGTGGGCACGGTCGTTGTCGTAGCGCTGGTGCCACAGCAGGTACAGGGGGACCTCGGGCAACTGGAGTGGCAGCGACAGCGTGACCAGGCCGAGCTTGTCCCGGGCCGCGCGGGTGACCGCGTCCGGAAGGGTGACGACCAGGTCGGTGTCGAGGGCGAGTTGCAGCGCGAAGGCGGCGGTGGGCCCGCCGGCGGCGACGCGTCGTTCGAGGCCGCGTGTGGTCAGGGCCTCGTCGATCGGGTCGCACAGGCTGCCGCGTCGCGAAACGGTGAGGTGTTCAGCGGCTGCGTATCGCTCGGGGCTCAGAGGGCCTTCGGTGAGCGGGTGGCCCGGTCGGACGGCGATGACGAGCCGGTCCCTGCCGACGAGTCGGTGGCGGATGTCGGGGAGCACCGGAGTGCCGGAGCTCGATTCGAGGTCGACCTCACCCCGGCGCAGCTCGGTGTCGTCCGTTGCGGGTTCGGCGGACAGGCGCAGTCGGACGCCGGGGGCCTGGCGGTGGACGGCGGTGATCAGGTCTGTGCCGCAGGCTGCGGTGAGCGCGTCGTGCCAGCGCACGGTGAACACCCGCTCGAGTGCCGCCAGGTCGAGTTCCTGCTGCGCGGAAAGAAGTTGGTGGGCCTGCTGCACGAGGGTGTGGACCTGGCCGCGCATGGCCAGCGCCCGGGTGGTGGGGACCATGCTGCGGCCGGTGCGGACCAGGATCTGGTCACCGGTGGCCTTGCGGATGCGGCCCAGGGAACGGCTCATCGCCGGTGCGGTGACGTGGAGGCGGGCTGCCGCGCCGGCCACACTTCCCTCTTCGAGCAGGGCATCCAGGGCCGTGAGCAAGTTCAGATCCAGTTGCATGGCAGTAACTCTACAAGTGACAAGCATGCACTTGTTGTTAATGACCGGCGGGCCTACCTTCGAAGTGCGGGGGCGAGACAACCGCCCCGCTTCTACCGATTCCCCAGGGAGCCCACCATGAGCACAGCCATGCCTTTCAACGCCGACGCGACGCTCCTGTCCGACGTGACCGCCGCGGTGAAGGCCGCCGGTGTCACGCTGCGCGACCGCTACACCTCCCACGCCCGGGGCGTGAGTCTGGACGAGGTCGTCGGCGAGATCCACGCCAACGACGACGCGGTACTCGACGTGCTGCGCGAACCCCTGCTGCGGGCCCGGCAAGGGTCGCAGTGGGCCGAGGACGAGCTGGCCGGCGGTGCGCTCCCGCCCGGCGAGTGGTGGGTCGTCGACCCCGCCGAGGGCAACATCAACCACGTCCACGGCCTGGAGGACTGGGCCGTCACCGCCACCCTGGTCAGCGACAACCGGCCGGTACTCACTGTCGTGCACCTGCCGCTGACCGGCGACACCTACACCGCGGTCGCCGGCGGCGGTGCCCGACTCAACGACCGGCCCCTGAAGGTGTCCGCCAAGACCGACCTGGGCGCCGCCCTCATCGGCACCGGTCAGGCCAAGCCCGGCGAGGACGAGCGCACCTTCCGGCGGATCGGTGACTCCGTCACCGCCATGCTCATCAATGGCCTGGTCGTACGCGTGTCCGTTCCTGCCACGATGCAGCTCATCCACGTCGCCGCCGGACGCATGGACGCGTTCTGGCAGTTCTCCGACGTCCGCTCCGGCCTGGTCGCCGGCGCTCTGCTGGTCTCCGAGGCCGGAGGCACCGTCACCGACCTGGCGGGCGAACCCTGGAATACCGGCAGCCGCGACTTCCTGGCCGCCGCCCCCGGCATCCACGCCGCCGCCCTCAAGGTCCTCTCGCCGATCGCCTGACCGGACGCCTCCGCTCTTCCCCACCCCCATACCCCCATACCCCCATACCCCCATACCGCAAGGAGCATCACCGCATGACCACCATCGGCATCCTGGGCGCCGGCCGCGTCGGCACCAACCTCGCCGGCAAGCTCTCCGCAGCCGGACACCACGTCACCATCGGTGTCCGGAGCCCCGAAGACACCGCCGCCCGCACCATCGGGCTCGTCCCGCGGATCGCCTTCGCCGACCACCGCACCACCGCCCGCACCGCGGACATCGTGATCAACGCGACGCCCGGCGACAGCTCCCTGGAGCGCCTCACCGACCTGCGCACCGAGCTCGCCGGAAAGGTCCTCATCGATGTCTCCAACGCAACCCGCGACGCCGCTGACGGCCTGCCCGGAGACCTGTGCTATCCCGGCAGCAGCCTCGCCGAGAAGCTCCAAGCCGCGCTCCCCGACACCTCTGTGGTCAAGACCCTCAACACCATGCTTTTTATGGTCATGACCGCTCCCGAAACCCTGGCCACCCCACCGACCGCCTATCTCTCGAGCGACGACGAACACGCGAAGAGGACCGTCACCAGTCTGCTCGGAGACCTGGGCTGGCAGCCCGAATGGATCGAGGACCTCGGCGAGATCACCACAGCCCGCGCCACCGAGGCCATGATCCTGGCCGTGCCCCACATCCTGCGCCGACACGGCTTCAAGCCCTTCGCAGTCTCCCTCGCCCGCTGACCCACCAACACCGGGTTCAGACCAAAACCAGGTAGCGGGCTCGGGCGAGGCAGCTGGGTGCCGGCAGGGACAACGCCCGCTGAGCTGCAAGTGACGCCCGAACTCATCGACATTGATCATGCGTACTACACGGGAGGCGGCTCCCGAAGTCGTCGACAAACGACTCCCATTCCCGTGTACAGAGCCATGCGCGTCGTTGTAGGTCCCCAGCCACGCCGAGCAGGGCTGAGGAGCAGCACGACTTGGGCTACCTGCGGCAGGCGACGGTGATGATCTCCCGGCTGTTGGCGTCGATCGTCCGGGGACGACGCGTTCCACTCCTCCCAGGCCGGCGCCCGGGGATGGCGTGTCTCGAAAACAAAGTGACCGCCCCGACGCAATGCCCCATGGATCGCGGCGAGCGAAGCACGCACTGCCTCAAGGTCGGCACTGCTCCGACCTGGACGACGCGGCCCGCACCACTACGTACACGGACTCACTGGGGCACACCTCCAGCCACCGTTACAACGGCGAGGGCATGGTCGTCGAGGAGACCGATCAGCTGGGCCACATCACTCGCACGCAGTGGGACGAGTACGGCGACAAGCCCCTCACCGTCACCGACCCCCTCGGCCGCACCACGCGCTACACCTACGACGAGCACGGCAACCTCACCGAACTCACCCTGCCCGACGGCTCGGTGGCCCGCGCCGCCTACAACCGGCTCGGCCAGCCCGTCGAGGTGGTCGAACCGGGCGGGGCCACCTGGCGGCACACCTACGACGAACTCGGCAACCTCCTCACCACCACCGACCCGCTCGGTGCCCGCACCAGCCATGCGTACAACGAACTGGGTCACCTCACCTCGATCACCGACGCTCTCGGCGGAGTGCGCCGGGTCACCCCGAACGCGGCGGGCATCCCCGTCGCACTCACCGACGAGCTCGGGCACACCACCGTGAGCCGTGATGCCTTCGGCCGCATCACCGAGGTCACCGACCCCCTCGGCCACACCACGCGCACCACTTGGACCGTCGAAGGCAAACCCGCCGGGCGCGAGCACCCGGACGGCACCACCGAGTCGTGGACCTGGGATGACGAGGGCAACCCGCTCACCCACACCGACCAGGCCGGCCACACCGTCCGCCACAGCGCCGGCCACTTCGACGTGCCCGCCACCCGCACCGACCCCGACGGCGCCACCTACGCCTTCACCTACGACACCGAACTCCGCCTGACCCAGGTCACCAACCCCCACGCCCTGACGTGGACGTACACCTACGACGCAGCGGGCCGCCTCACCTCCGAGACCGACTCCAACGGCCGTACCCTCACCTACACCCACAACGCGGCTGGTGAGCTGACCGCGCGCACCAACGGCGCGGGCGAGACCCTCCGCTACACCCGCGACCCGCTCGGCCGGATCACCGAACAGCGCGATAACACTGGCGAGTCGGCCACCTTCGCATACAACGCGCACGGTGACCTGGTCCGTGCTGTCAACTCGGCCGCCGAGGTGACGTTGGAGAGGGAAGCGCTGGGACGCGTCCTGTCGGAGTCGGTCAGCGGTCGGACCACGACGTACGCCTACGACCTACTGGGGCCGCCGCACCCGTCGCACCACCCCGTCCGGCCTGGTCTCACACTGGTCTTACGATCTGGCGGGCCGCCCCACCGCACTGCGCTCCGACGCGGGCACCCTGACCTTCGCGTACGACGCGGCGGGCCGCGAGACCGAACGCCACCTCGCGGACGCGGTGACCCTGACCCAGACCTGGAACCCGACAGGGCGCCTCGCCACCCAGTCCGCGACCAGCCAGTCCCCGAACGACCGGTCCGGCCCTGCGACCCGCCTGCTCCAGCACCGCGCCTACACCTACCGCCCCGGCGGCTACCTCACCGAGATCCGAGAGCTCACCTCCGGAACCAGGAAGTACGACCTCGAGCCGGGGGGCCGCGTTACCGGCGTCCGCGCCCACGGCTGGACCGAGACCTACACCTACGACACGACGGGCAACCTCACCCACGCCACCGCACCCGCACACCAGGTTCCGGGAGACCGCGAGTTCGACGGCACCCTCATACGCCGGGCCGGCCACACCACCTACGAACACGACGCCCAAGGCCGCCTCGTCCGTAAATCCCGCAGACTCCTCAGCGGGCAGACCCGCGTCTGGACGTACATCTGGAACGCCGAGGACCGCCTGGTCACGGCCAGCACTCCGGACGGCGAGACCTGGCATTACACCTACGACCCGCTGGGCCGCCGAACCGCCAAGTGCAGGACTGCGTCCGACGGCACTCGGTCCTCCCACACCGCCTTCAGCTGGGAGGACACGCGCCTGGCTGAACAGACCGCCCCGGACGGGAGGGTCACCACCTGGGACCATGCTCCGGGCACTCACCGCCCCCTCGCCCAGACCGGACACCGCCCGCTGCCGCGCAAGGCCGGCGGCTCCCTGTTGTCGGAACTGGCGGCCGACCCTACGGCCGACCGCACCACCGCCTTCCACGCGGTCATCACCGACCCGGTCGGAACCCCCACGGAACTCGTCGCAGCGAACGGCGAGCTGTCCTGGCACCACCGCCCCGCCCTGTGGGGCACCCCCTTCCCCACCGGCCTGGACGGCACAGCCGTCGCCTGCCCCCTCCGCTTCCCCGGCCAGTACGCCGACCCCGAAACCGGCCTCTACTACAACCACTTCCGCTACTACGACCCCGAGACCGCCCGCTATCTGAGCCCGGACTCGCTCGGCCTGGACCCCGCGCCCAACCACCACGCCTACGTGGTGAACGCGCTCGAATGGGCGGACCCCATGGGTCTCGCTCCGTGCAATATCAATTTCAATAACAGGACCGAGGCATTCAATGCCGCGAAGAACCGCGCCGGCGTTCCGCGGAGTCAGCGGCCGACGCGCCAATGGACGGTCGGCGGGGATCCGACCCAGCAGTACCGGGTCAGTAACTACGTGTATGACACCAATCCGGGGTCGCATGGAATCTACTATCAGTACGAAACCCCTCAGGGGACACGTGTGGTTGTGAACCACACGAACGACCCGAACGCCCCCAACCCGCACTTTCACGCGGGGCAGCCGAAGGAAGGCAGCTTCGACGTCGACATGCGTGGTCAGCGCTACCAGCAGGTCGGGGACAAACACCACTACTACTATCCCGAGGGTTAGCGTGCCCAGCGAAGAACTGCGAAAGAAGCTCCTCCTCAAGAAGGAGAAGAGCGCCGCCGAGCTGCTGACTGAGCGGCTGACCGGCTTGCGGGTGCTTGGGTACGCAAGCGAAACGGATGTTCCGGCGTGGGTCGCGGACTCTCTGAGGGAGTACCGGCGTATGGACTCCGTCCCGGACAGCCGCATCGGCGACGGTTGCGACAGAAATCAGTGGGCCACCTGGTGCGAGGGGATCCTTCTCTCAGTGGAGATAGGGGACAGGTTCTACTGCCGGACCGGGCTGGTGCACTTCCCATGGGTCGATTGCCAAGTAACGGACAGGAGTTGGATCGGGTCGATCCGGGACACCCTCGGCGGCGACCTCTGCTTCGTCTCCCACGACGGGCGCTCCCTCGTCGTGGTCTTCGAGGAAGAATACGAGTACATCGCCTTCGGTCGCCAAGTCGCCGCCTGAACCCCCCGACAGCGCTTTCTGCGCTCGTCCACCGTGCTCACGAGTGGGCCGCAGCACTCCGGGCGCGAGGACGCCCCAACGCCCCGGCCGAGGCGGGTGGCCGAGCCCCGAGGAAGGTCACGGCCACGGCTGCGGGGGCGCACGCGTACCGTGCGTTTATCATTTCGATGGAGCGTCAAGTAGGGTTCAGTCCCGGCGAAAACCGTATTTCGATCACCATTGAGCATGGCAATGAAGAGATCACAGCTTCCCCGAGGAGTGGGAACCAGTGGAGAAAGTGGCCTGCGTCCACTGCGCTCAGGACTGGGTGCGACAGTATCGACGCGAGGACATCGACCAGATCTTCTTTCTGTGAGCGTTTTCAGCGTTGTCTCTCCAGGGTGAGGACGGCTTTGGTGATGACGGTCGTGCGGTTGGGGCTGATGCGGGATCTGCGGAAGATCTGCCAGGACTTCAGCCGTGCCATGCCGCGTTCGACCGGTGCCCTCGCTGCGGCCAGGGCCCGATTGACGGTGCGCTGGGTGAGGGTGAGTTCACCGCCCGGTGGCCGTTTGAGTCCGGTGGTGACCCAGGGGCCGGCGCCCTGGTAGGCGCGGTCGGCGAGGATCGGGACGCCCTGGCGCTCGCAGATCCGGATGATGTGCTGGGTGGGGGCTGCGGTCAGGTCGTGGGTGCGGCCCGGCAGGGCGGGCGAGATCCACAGGACCTCCCCGGTGGGGTCGGTGACGACCTGGACGTTCACGCCGTGTCGGCGGTGCTTGGCCGAGTAGTCGGATCGGCTGTCGCCGACGCGGTCGCACTCGGCGAGGGTCCCATCCAGCAGGAGAAACTCTGGATCATGCTCGCGCAGAGTCTTGAGCAGGCCCCGGGGCCCGTTCGGCGAGCAGGCCGGTCACGGCGGTGACGTAGGCGTGGGCGGTACCGACGGATATCCCGAAGCCGGACGCAATCCGGGTGAGGGCGTCGTGGCGGCGCAGGTACACCAGAGCGACGAGCGCCCGCTGCTGCGGCGGGAGTTGGTGCGTCGCTTCAGGGCCGTACGTGAGAGTGTGGCCCTGAAGCGGCGCTAACTCGGTTCAAGCAACAGGGAAGAGGGAACATGCACGTGTGGCGCACCCGTGTTATGCCGGGCGCCGTGGTTGTCGTGGGGGGTGTGCTCCTCGGCCTGATCGGCCCCGCCTCCGAGAAGGTGGACAATTCCGTCGTATCGGGTGCGGGTGCCATGTTCACCATCGGATGGACATGGGCGTGCTACGCGTTCCTGGTCGGCTATTGGCGCCGCTCAAAAATCGAGTCGTCGCTGCTGGCGCCGCTCGGTTTGATTGTCGCCGTCATCACCTACTACGTGTTCATGGACCTGTACCCCACGTTGGTGCCGGGACTTTCGTCCACGCCTGACGGTTCGGTGCCGGAAGAGGTAAGACGGCAGTTGGTTCCGGACCACGGCGGTAGCCTCCTCAT
The DNA here is from genome assembly GCF_040639555.1 of Streptomyces sp. NPDC023838. Classification (NCBI taxonomy): domain Bacteria; kingdom Bacillati; phylum Actinomycetota; class Actinomycetes; order Kitasatosporales; family Streptomycetaceae; genus Streptomyces; species Streptomyces sp. NPDC023838. The sequence continues at coordinate 33,440 of NZ_JBFAAD010000027.1, read as the reverse complement.
GGACCATGTCTACATATGGGCAGCGTGCGCGGTGATCTTCGGTGCGCCTTTGGGGTTCATCGGGAACGTGGCACGTACCCCCGGCATTGGCGGGCTCCCGTTCCGCCTCCTCATTCCGGTGATCACCGTGTTCGAGGCCAACGAGCGTCTCAAAGCCGAGGCGGACACGCAGGCCCTCATCGTCACATTGAACACAGTACGCATCGGGGCCTGTGTTGTAGCGGTGGCCCTTGTAGGGCACACAGTGTGGAGCTGGCGCACCCGGCGCAGCCGAACTGAGGAGCGTGCCGAAATAGGCGCGTCTGCAAAACACCTCTGACACATCACACGCCTAAATTGCTCGGTTCGAAACCTGTGTGTGACACACAGTGGGGCGCGTGACCCACCAAAGCATCGTGAGCCACGCCAACTACAGGCCGTGCATGATGTGCGCACGCTCCAGAGCCCGGAGGATGGTCTCCTCGGTGGGCACATCGGGAGCCGCGTAGACGATGGAGGCAGTGTCACGAGCGGAGAAAACCTGCTCACCGCCCTGCATGTTGATGAGCTCCGGGCCTTCCTCACGGGACTGTAAATCGAACGGTGTAACTCCTGATCAAGGAAGATGCATCGATGACGAACGAGAACGTGACCGAGGTCGAGACCGGCGAGACCACCGAGCCGCAGCCGGCGAAGCCGTGGACGACAGGCTGATCGACGAGTTGGTGAGCCGGGCCCAGTCCGAGGGCCTGCAGCTGACTGGTGAGGGCGGGCTGCTGCAGCAGCTGACGAAGGGGCTGCTGGAGTCCGCCCTGGAGGGCGAGATCACCGATCATCTCGGCTATGACAGGCACGATCCGGCTGGGAAGAACGGAGGCAACTCCCGCAACGGAACCCGCGCGAAGACCGTCCTGACGGACGTGGGCCCAGTGGAGATAGTCGTGCCCCGCGACCGGGACGGGCCGTTGGAACCGAAGATTGTGGCCAAGCGGCAGAAGCGCCTGTCCGGCGTGGACGAGATGGTCATCTCCCTGTCCGCGAAGGGTCTGACGACAGGTGAGGTCCAGGCCACCTGGCCGAGGTCTATGGCGCCGAAGTCTCCCGCCAGACCATCTCCACCATCACCGACAAGGTCATGGACGGCATGGCCGGATGGCAGAACTGGCCTCTCGACCCGGTCTGTCCGGTGGTCTTCATCGGTGCGATCCACGTGAAGATCCGTGACGGAGCGGTCGCGAACCGGCCGATTCACGTGGCTTTGGCGGTCACGGTCGAGGGCCGGCGGGACATCCTCGGGCTGTGGGCCGGCGACGGCGGTGAGGGCGCCAAGCACTGGATGCACATCCTCACCGAGATCGCCGCTGCCATCTGCTGCTACAAACGCCTCGTCCGCCTCACCACATAGGCCACCGTCTAAGTGGCCCTGACAAAGCCTCTGGACGTGGCGGTGGGCAGGCAGACGGCGAGGCCGAGGAAGGCTTCGTGGATGTCGTCGCGTCGTTCCCATCGGATGCGTAGGCGGCGGAAGGCGTGGAGCCAGGAGATGGTCCGTTCGACGCCCCGGCGGAAGGTGCCCAGGCCGGTGCCGTGAGGCTGACCGCGTTCGGCGATCACCGGCCGGATGCCAGACATGCTCTTCGCTGACCGCGGCTACGACCACGACAAGTACCGCCGACTCCTTCATCAGCGGGTGGCTCCCCCATCCGCAGCAGTGAAGCCGGCCGTCGACAGCGCCGGTCGCGTTGTGCGGCACCGCAGCAAGACCAGCGGAACATGGAGCAGCCGCCGGGAGTGCGATGCCCGGCGAACTCGGCCAGTTGCCAGCTGCTTTGCGGCCGGCCGACAGGAGCGAGCAGGCCCCGTGCCCCGCACACAGTCCCGCATCCGGTGCCGCAGGTCGGCACGGCCGAAGCGATGGCCGATGCGATGGCCGATGCGCAGGAAGAGGTCGTCGAGAGTTCAAGGTCCCACGTCACGTCCGCAAGTCGTCGATCACGTGGAAAGGCCGCCGGTCCGAAGTTGACCAGTGACAGATCCACTCGATGGAGGGGCGGTCAGCCAAGACCGCCCACCCACGCCCCGTCACCTACACTCCCAACGAAGCCTGTGACCAGGTCAGACAGCGAAACGCTGCTGGAGTACCGGGTCGCCCCTTCAGTAGTACATGAAGGTCGGGATCAGGCCGCCGCCGCTGGCATTCGGTATCGTTACCAGCCCACCGGCGCCGACGCCCCTGCTGTTCGCGACGTTGACCACGTCGTAGACCGAGCCGTAGTTGCCCATCCAGTGCCACGAGGGGTCAGACTTCTGAGTCTTGCAGGCGCTGACAAGCTTGATGCCTTCCTGGGCAGTGAGAACTTGGTCAGCCCGCGGGGTGTAACACCTGGCGTTCGGCGTTGTCGGCGCCTGCGGCGCAGGTGCGGCGGAAGCCGGAATCGCCAGGCCGATCAGCAATGTCGCGGGCGCGGCCGCGATGGCGAGGGTGCGCAGTCGGTTCATGGTTGACCTCCCTAGCTAACCACCTGTCTCGGAACCGAGATCTGAACCGACCGTAGAGTCGCCGGGTCCACTACCGCCATTTGGGTGCGTCCATTCGGGTGATACCGAGGTGTCGATTCGGGGATTCTGATATTCGATGCGGGGGCGTCTGACCTGGAGCCTTTCACATGTAGATCACGAGGGTGAGGATCGCGGCGGCGACCGACGTGAGCTTGTTCGGACTCATACGGGCTGATACGGGATTGCCGCAAGATTCGCCACTGCCTGGTCTGGGAGATGGTGCGTTCGACGGCGCCCGGAGTGCCGCGTGGACCTTGTTCGAGGCCTTGCGCTTGTCGGAGAGTTCGGTCATTCGGCGGCGCTTGACCGGCGTGATTACGGTGTCGGCGCTGCGCTCGTCGGCCTCGCCGACGAAGCACTCATCCACACCATTGCTCTGCTGCTGTGTGCGTCGACTGAAGCGGGTGTGCGCGCTCCCCGCGGCGGGTCCGGGTGCCCGGCGGGGTCCGCGGCCCCTGCCGACGCGCCCGCCTGTCGCCACCTGATCCGTCGACTCCCTGTCCTGAACTGGACGTTGATGAGCCGTCGCCACACGATTTCAAGACGTTCACGCGGGGATCACTTGATCTTCACATGGCATGTGAAATATCACATGCCATGTGAGCCATTCGGGATCCGCCCGACGGCCCCTCCTTCCAGGGAGATCGACCATGAAGCGTTGGACGTTCCTCACTGCCGCAGTCGCAAGCCTGAGCCTCGCCGCCCTCACCCCGGCGATCGCCGTCGCCGCCCCCGCGAGCGCCACCGAGACCGTGGTCTCCTGCGGCAACTCCGGCCTCCAGGCCGCCCTTTCAACCCGCCTGTGCGCCGAAGTCACCGGCAACACCGTCGCGTTCGTCGGCAAGGTCGGCCTTGCCGGCCCGCCCTCCCCGGGCAGCCCGGCCCCCACGCCGAAGGAGCTCACCACCACCTTCACGGCAACGGTCGACGGCGCCCCGCTGCCGAACGTCACCAAGTACGCCCTCTTCAACACCACCAACCTGGACGTCCCGGGCTTGAGCGCCAACGTGGCCTGCGGCTCCACCATCCGCGCCACCTTCGGTGTCACCAGCTACCCCTGGGCGGCGCGCCCCGTCTCCCACCAGGTGACCGTCATCTGCTGACCCGCTCCCTGTGAGCGCCGGGGCTGACAGGGACCCCATCCAGCCCGGCCCCGGCGCCCCGGTGGTGCGGAACACCTGACACCCGCACCGGGAGCCCGTACGTTCGACGGACGGCCGCCCGGCCGCGGCCAGGTCAACCGATCGGCTGCCCCCGCCGTCCACCGCTCCGCGTCCCGTCGCCAACCGCTCCGCCGACCGCCACCGGCTCCCGCGCGGCAGCACCCTGGATGCCACCGGCACCCGCCAGACGGGCCAAGCCAGCCGCGCCTTGCGACCTCGCCTCGGTTAATCACGAGGCGAGGTCCCTGGGGCTGCTGTCCCGTCAGATCAGACCGTTCCCGAGGATCCGCACGGAGCGATCGGCATGTCACGGTTCCGCAGAACTCTGGCCTGGCACATCGGCCGCCGCGGGAGGGGGGCTGCTCGCGATCCAGTACGGGCACATGCAAACCGTCCTGGACGCCCGGACCTCCAATAGCTACGCCTCCCGCAGCCGACGTGGCGACGTGGTCTCCACAGCATCCTCGACGTCGAGACGGCCCTCACAGCCGCGGACACCGCCGTGCGACTCAATGAGCGGATGACCTCGGGAGAGAGGATCTCCGGCCCCGCCGCCCGCCGGGTCGTCGCTGCGGCGGCGACGGCTCCGAGGTTCGAGGGTTGCATCGACCCCGCGAAGTTCGCGAGACAAAGGCCGCCGACGTCCTCGGCATCCACATGCTCCGAGACATGGCCCGGCAAGCCGTACACAACACCCCCGCTGCCCTCAACTCGCGTACGAAGTAGAGCAAGTGAGCGCATCCGCCACTCCACCGCGCCCCGGCCCGCTTCCGAACTGGGGGCGGGGGTCGTCGGCCTACCGGCCCCAGCCCCCGCCCCGGCTTCGCCGCCACGACTCCCGTCGGCTCCGCGTCCAAGAGCGCACATCGGAGTCCATGTCGCTGTACGACCTGCGCTATGCACATGTTGAACTGGCCTGAGCTGCCCGCGAAGGACGCTGCGCCGACTCACCTCGTGGCGGTGGATGGAGCTCTACTGCAGGAAGGGCTCGTCTCCAAGCCGTCGTGGCGGTGTGTGGCCAGGGCTCCGGGCACCTGCCGGTGGTCTCCCGCACCCCGGCCCGCCGGGCTCCCTACTGCGGTGTCGTTCGCGGAGCAGTGCGCACCCGCCCGGCCCGAGGAAGAGAAAACGGCTATCTGAACGGTCACTGCGCGCTCAGCCTGTGAAAACCCGTACGGTGCAGCCTGATTGTCCGCCCGACTCCGCATACAGCGACTGCGACCTGCACGCGCAGGCGACGGTTTCTCGCTGTGGGCGTAGTCGGCCGGCCGCCGAGCTCAGGCCGCCGCAGGTGGCGTGAGCTCGTGGCACCCGACGGGGCAACAGCCCTCAGCAGGCCTATCGAGGGTGTTTGTCGGTGGACAAAACAACCGACCACACCCACCAACCCCTTTGTCTCACACTCATGGTGTGATCGTGGCGTACCCCATGAACGCATCGGCCAACGGTATGTGGCACCCCATATAGCGGGGATCGTCTACGGCTCGCGGTTGCAGAGCTACACGTATACCTCTCCTGGAACTCCACTGCCCCTGAAGAGGGTTGCCTCGGGACGCGAGAGTGTGTGCGCCCTTGCCAGCGCCGTTCAGGGTTGTTCACCATGTGCGCACACGGTTTCTCTGGACCAACCTCCGTGCATCAGCCGAGGTTTGAGTCGAGGCCGCTGTTCATCCACCTCGTGCTGGAAGGTACCCCCGTCATGTCTGCTTCCACGTCTGTCCTGACCTGTCTGCCTGCCCGCCTGCGTGCCATGTCCGCAGCCGGTACCGTCGCCATCGTCGCGACGGCGGCGCTCACTCTGACTGCTACTCCCCATGTCACCGCAGCCCCTCGCCTCGCGAGCACACCGCAGGTGTCCTCCCGCGTCCTGGACCAGTGGATCGGCAGGGCTCTGACCGTCATGAAGGCCAAGCACATCCCCGGCTCCTACGCCGGCATCCTGCGAAACATCAAACGCGAGTCCGGCGGCAACCCCCGGGCCGTAAACAACTGGGACTCCAACGCCCGCGCCGGCACCCCCTCCAAGGGGCTGCTCCAAGTCATCGACCCCACCTTCCGAAGCTTCCACGTCGCGGGCACGGCATGGGACATCTTCGACCCCGTGGCCAACATCGCCGCCGCCTGCAACTACGCCGCTCACACCTACGGCTCCATCGACAACGTCAATTCCGGCTACTGACCACTTCGATACGGGGCACCGCTGCGGAGAGCTGTGCCCGGCGGCCAAGCACGCCGGACACGGCTCCAGCGCGCCGGAGGGGACTACGTTTGGGTCGACCCCCAGTTCGGCGGCGTGGGCGTCTCGGGCCGGTTTGCTTCCGGTTTGGCCTGGCCTACAGCGTCGTGGGCGGCCAGGGCGGCGCGCAGGGTCAGGGTGTCGGCTCCCCGGGAGGCGTCCAGACCGGTGAGTTCGGTGGCCTTGCGCAGCCGGTAGTCGACCGTGTTCGGGTGCACCTGGAGCCGGGCGGCGGCCCGGCGCCGGTCGAGTCCCCGCGCCAGGAAGGCGCGCAGCGTGTCGAGCAGCTCCGGACGATCGTTCAGCGGGTCGAGCAGTGCGGCCAGCCCCGCCCTGGCCGGGCTCGGCCGGCTCAACTGGTACTCCAGCAGCACGTCGTCCAACAGGTACAGCCCAGGTCCCCGCCCGGACGCCTCCGCCACCGCGCGCACCTCCCCGGCGAGCCGGGCGGCCTCCGCGACCCCTTCGGGCGCCGCGATCGTCGCCGCGGCCAGCAGCTCGGCACCGCACATCCGGCCGAGCTGCTCGACCAGATCGGACAGCCGCGCCCGGTCCGCCCGGCCGAAGTCGTCCGGCGAAGTCGCGCACGGGATCAGCACCAACCCACCCTCGCCGGACAGGACGGAGAGCGGAACGCCAGTCGTCTGGCGCTGGATTTCGTTGCGCAACCGCCGGAGCTTGCGGCGGGCGGCGACCGCGTGGTTCACACCGGGCACCAACTCGTCCGGGTGCGGCCCCATCGCGATGCTCAGCACCAGGTAGCAGGCCGGCAGCTGAATACCGGCCCGGTCCGCCGCGCCCTGGGGGCTGCCGCCCTCCAGCAGCCGCGACAGCAGCGACTGCAGCGCGACCTGCTCGTCACTTAGCGCGGTCTGCCGCTCCTGCACGTACCCGGCGGCCACCTCGCAGCTCACCAACCGCAGATACGCGAGCAGTTGGCGCTGCACCATCAATACGTCGGCCAAGTCGCCCGGTTCGGCCGCCGAGAAGACTTGGGCGGCGCACTCCTCCGCACCGAGGTGGTAGGCACCGACGACGGCCTCCAGCGGTACGCCCTCGTCGGCGCGCCGGGCCGACGACTCGCGGATGGCCGCCGCCTCGGCCTGCCCCGGCATCTCCCCGGTGCGCAGGACCCCCGCGAAAGTCCGTATACCGCGGGTCACCTGCTTGGCGATGTCGCCGCCGAGGTGCTCCGCCGACAGCGTCCCGTACACGGGGAGCCGCTCGACCAGCCGGATCATCACGGCACGCTCCAGCGCACCAGCTGCGTCCTGGAGCCGCTTGTGCACCGGCACACCGCCGAACCGCGGCACCTTGTTGCGCTCCACAGCGTTGGATCCGGTCACAATTCACCTCGCACATCTCTGTTCCCCGCCCCGGAGACTGGGCCGCTGACCAGCCCCATGATGTTTCCAGGACATCACTACTGGTTGGTAACACGACTGGCTAGTGAATGGCCAGATGCGGCAGGACCTCGGCCGCATCGTTCACCGCATTCCCCTGCCGGGGACCGCCGCCCCGGCCGACCCGACGTGTCGGACACCCGCCCCCTGCCGGCGCGTCGCTCCCCCAGGAATCGAGGACCGCATGTCCAAGGCAGCTGTTCGCCTGATCTCCGTCGCTGTCGCCGCCGCAGCCATGGCCGCCACGCCCGCCGCCACCGCCGCTGCGGCCACACCGGCCGCCGCGACGGCCTCGGCAAGCGACCCGTTCTACGCCTACACCGGCAGCGAGCCGCTGTCCTCGTTCGCGCCGGGCACCGTACTCAAGACGCGGACCCTGCAGTACCACGTCATCGGCATCCCCACGCCCCTCAAGGCGGTCCAGCTGCTGTACCGCACCACCGACGCCCAGGGCCGCCCGGCCGCGAACGTGACCACAGTGGTGCGCAGTCTGACCGGCGACAGCAGCAAGGCCGTCTCCTACCAGTCGTTCTACGATTCACTCAACCCGGAGGACAGCCCCTCCCGGGCGATCGCCGGTGACGTCACCCTGGGCGGTGCCATCCCCAACGCGGAGGCCCTCTTCATCACGCCGCTGCTGCTGCAGGGCTACAACCTCGTCATCCCGGACACCGAGGGGCAGCAGGCGAACTTCGCCGCCGGACCGGAGTACGGCACCAACACCCTCGACTCCATCCGCGCCGCAACGAAAGCGGCCGAGACGGGGCTCAACTCCGCCACGTCGTTCGGCCTCATCGGCTACTCGGGCGGCGCCATCGCGACCAACTGGGCCGCCACGCTCGCGCCGAGCTACGCACCGGACGTCAACCGCCGACTGGTCGGCTACGCCGAGGGCGGCCTGCTCGTGGACCCGGCACACAACCTGAAGTACGTCGACGGCTCACTGGCCTGGTCCGGCGTCATCCCCATGGCCGTCATCGGCGTCTCCCGCTCGTACGGCATCGACCTCACGAGCTACCTCAACAGCTACGGTCTGAGCGTCTACAAGGACCTCCAGCGCGGCTCGATCCTCAACGCCCTCGGCCACTACCCGGGGCTGACCTGGAAGAAGATGGCGAAGCCGGAGTACGCCAACCCCAACTCGATCCCCGCCTTCCTGACGGCGATGAACAAGCTCAACCTCGGCTCTGCCGCCACCCCCGCCGTCCCCGGGTTCATCGGCCAGGGCAACGGAGGCGTCCTGGAGGGGACCTTCAGCAACCGCCCGGGCATTGGCAGGGGCGACGGCGTGATGGTCGCCGGCGACGTGCGCTCACTCGCCCGCCAGTACTGCGCCACCGGCAGCTCCGCAGTCAAGTACAGCCAGTACGAACTGCTCAGCCACACAGGCGCGACCCTCGCCTGGGCACCCGTCGCGCTGGGCTGGCTCAACGACCGCTTCGCCGGCCGCACAGCGCAGTCCGACTGCGGCCGGATCTCCAGCGGCAACTCGCTCGCCCCGGAAGAGCCCGTTCCGCTGTCGTGATCCGTGCCGACCCACCCTCACAGAGCCGGCATCGCCGCGTCTCAGGCCGCCGAGCGCGCGGCGGATGCCGAGGACGATCTGCCGGCGCGCGGCCGCCTGATGATGGACCGGCACACAGCTGCCCCACCCACCCACCTGAAGGTTCTCGCCCAGCACGCGCTGGCTCGGCGGGCCGACGAAGGCGCCCATCTGACCCGGCAGCTCATCGACCTCTATGAGGAGATCGTGCCCGGCACCTTCTTCGACCCGATCGTCTCGGCGCTCATCCGCCACCTCATCGGCGACACCTGTGCCGACTGGCTCCAGGTACCGCGCAGCCGCTGGGACACCGTAGCCAAGGCCGTGCCGCACCTCCTCGGCGTACTGGAGACGATCGAGGACTACGGCGCTCAGTGTGCGGCTCTTGCGAACAGAAAGGTTCAGGACGCTCTGGGACGGACGCAGAGGAAGCAGCCCTCCCAGTGAGGGAGCGCGCTGAGGATTCGATGGTGTGCGCACGAGGCCACCGCACGTTCCTCCGGGGACGGGAAGCCTGCGCCGGTCCCAGTGCCGTCGATCGGCACGAGGGACTCGACCATGGACTGGAACTGGAGCAGGTAGTCACGGGCGAAGGGCGGGTCGTACCCCAGCTCGCTCCACCGGTGGCGACTGAGGGCGAGGGTGATGGAGCGCAACACGAAGTCTTTCGACCGGGCGCGTTCCGCTGTCGAGGTGCCCCACGCGATGTCTTGCAGATCGAAGCCGACGCTCCCACGCCCCATCACGTTCTGGTCCTGCAGCGTCAGGAGCGCGGCGAAACGGTAGTCCCACTCGGCTTCGGCGAGTCCGGATACCGCCAGCATCAACACCTCGATGAACACCTCGGTGCCACCGTTGGACAGGTCCAGACTCTGTCCGCTGCCGCTGAACACGTTCATCGGGCCACGATAAGACAGGCCGGCGCTTCTGGCCTGCGGCCACCAGTACGTGCTCGCAAGCTCCCCCGCCCTTGCCCCCCACCCCCGCTCGCCGCTCACTGTGACCGAAGGCCGATAACAAGGTCGTGGGGCAGGCCGTGAGTGTCGTGAAGGTAGTGGAAGTCCTCGTCGTTCAGAGGGCCTTGGAAAGGACAGATCCCCCCAGGGATGAAAGCGGTGCTGAGCCGGGAGCCCTCGACCGAGCCCACCTCCCCCTACGACTCCCACCCCCCTCTCGCCGAGCGCGTGGCCCGCATCGAGGCTCTGCCCGACGACGGCCGCGCCGGGCAGGCCGCCCGCCCGGCCTTGGAACTGCTGGCCGACGCGAACGCGGCGCTGACCGCGCTGGAGCAGGCCGTCCTGACCTCGCAGGCCCTCGCCCTCAAGCGGGTGGACTGGGAGGACCTCGTCCACGAGTCGATGACCGTGTACGCCGACCAGGGCGCACAGGAGATCCGCGAGGCCTGCGCAGCCGAGGGCGCCGGTCCCGGCCTCGTCACCCTCCTCGACGCGATCGACGCCGACCCGGCGGTGCGCTGGCGGATCGCCGACCGCTTCCCCAAGTCCGAGCAGGCGGCAGCCGCGACAGGCGACGCGGCCCGCGGGTGTGCCATTCGTCGGCGCCGCGGGACGAGATGGCGAGCCATACCCGCCCGGCCGGGGCATGTCGGCCTTGACGCTCTGGCTGCCCAACACCCCCGCACTCGGGGTGAGTTCAGGCCCTGACCTGTGCGTTCGCGAGCCCGCAGGGCGGCGAGAATCTCTCCCCGTCGGGCTGCGATCCGCCGCATCCGCCAGTAGTGGCACACCGTCTGCCACCGTGGGAAGTCGTGCGGCAGCAAACGTCAGGCGCAGCCGACCCGCAGCCAGCAGGCGAGGGCATCGATGAGCTCAGCCGAACGGGCACGAAGGCTCCTGTGCGCGAACGCCGACTGCACCTCAACGGCAGCAGAGGTGCAGCCCGGCACCGCGGGACGTGACCTTCAAGTCGTTGATGGTCACGCCGTCCCCATAAGTCCGCAGTCGCCGAACCGCGCGTTGCTCCCGCCGGACAGGGCCGTCAGCGGGCCACGAACTGCGTGAGGATCGCCTGCACCTCGTAGATGTCGACCCCCTTCGTGAATGTCTTCTGCAGTGGCGTCGGGTTGCTGGAGATCCAGATCTTCAGCTCCGCGTCGAGGTCGAAGTGCCCGGCCGTCTCTACCGCGAAGTGGGTGATGCTGCGGTACGGCACCGAGTGGTACTCGACCTTCTTGCCGGTGATTCCCTGCTTGTCGACCATGATCAGGCGACGGTCGGTGAACAGCATGGTGTCGCGTATCAGCGTGTACGCGGCGTGCACCTGCTCGCCGCGGCCGAGCAGCCGCCCGTACTCGCTCTGCGCCTTCGCCGGATCGACGGTGTGCGCGTTTCCGAACAGTGCCATGTCAGGCCCCCCACTCGATCGATCTGTAGCCCCCGCATCCCTGGTGAAATGCTGGATCTTGCCAACTGTATACGGGGGCAGATGAAGGGAGTCGAAGACCTGTGCGACTTGGAGACCTCGGGAATCGTACGGCAGCTCCGGGCCCAGCTTGCCGCCCCACACGAAAGCGTCCGCGAACTCGATCCCGCCGACCTTCAGCTGCTCGCAGTGATCAACGGTCCGCCGCAGCCGCCGGACCCCTCCCGATCACGCTGTACGGCAGCCAGGACGGTGTCGACATCCTGCTCTGCCACCAGGACGCACCGGCCACAGACGGCTCGGCCCCCTGCTTCCCGAGTGAGGCAGGGGGCCGAGCCGTCTCCGCCGTCAGGCGACCGGCGGAAGCTGTTCGCCCTGGACGGCCTGGAGGTCGATCCCGACGCGGAGCGTGGTGCCGATGGCGGCCATGCCGACGTGGACGACCTGGTCGTAGTTCATCGCGAAGTCCTCGCGCGGCAGTTCCACGGTGGCCCGGAACGCGGCCCGTGGGCCGCCCCACGGGTGGGGGCCGGTGCCGAGGTAGGCCAGGTCCAGGTCAGCGCCCCAGGCCTTGTCTACTTCCTGACCGCCGACGCCGGCGTGGAGGCCGACGGCCCGGCGCGCGCACGCCACGGGTGGGTGGCGTTGCTGCCGGGCCGTCAGTCACTCACGCGGTCTCACTTCCCGTGCAAAGCCCTGCGGCGCCGTCCGCGAAGCACCAGCGCGCCGCCGGCAGCGATGACCAGCAGGCCACCGAGGGCGCTGTACGTGACAGCGTTGCTCACCCCGGTGGAAGCCAGGTCGCCGGACGTGCTGCTCGGGGTCGGCCGGCTGACGGGTGCGCCCTTCTCCGCCTGCGCACGGGTGCCGGTCGTGCCGGAGGCGGGGACAACCGGCGTGGCGGCGGTCGGCGTGGCGGCGGGCGTCGGCTTGACAGCGCCAGCGGTCCCCGACGCGGGCTTCATCTGAAGAGTCGTGATCGAGTACGGCGGCAGCGTCTGTGCGACCGCCGTGCCCCGCTTCGCTGTCGTCAGGGCAGTGTCTCCCTTGGCATACGAAACGGTCGTGACCGCCCCTGTGGCCGGGGTGTATCCGGCGTACGAGAGCGACACCTGCGCCGCGTTCTGCGGGCTCTTGTTGATCAACATGACGTTCAGACCGCCGGTGCTGTTCCGCACCGCGTGCACAGCAACCGACGAGTTGCCCGAGGACGACTTGACCATGGTGTCGCCAGGCTTCGCCAGTGCGGTCAGCGAGCGGATGCCCCAGTAGGTGGGGAAGGTTGTGTCGCGCGTCGGTTGGCACTTCCCCCCGGCGCAGGTGCCGGCGGAGAGAATGCCCCCGTCCTGGTAGTCGGTCTGGCCGTTGACGGTGGTGGGTGCTTGGTCCGTGCCGTTGTGCAGGTTCCACCAGTCCACGTGGGTGGCGCCTTGCTCGAACCAGGTCATGTAGGTGTCCGGCGCAAACAGGGCTGCGGCCTGGCTGGTCAAAGAGGGCGAGCCGACGCCGTCGGTCTCGGTGACCGCGATCTCCACCGAGGAGGCGCGCGAGCCCGCGTAGGTGGAGATCAGCGAGCGCAACTCGGACCTGACACCGGCGATCCGGGAGGGGGTGTTCAGCAGGTCGGCCGTGGTGGTGCCGCCCGGATACCAGTGGACGATGACGAAGTCGATCGACTTCGCCGCGATGGAGAGCACCGTGTGGTTCCAGTCGGCGCTGTCACCGGGGGCCTTCTCCTTATCCGGCCAGCCGCCAGGGGTGGTGAGCACCGCTCCGATCTTCACCTTCGGGTCCACGGCCTTCATCGCCTTCGCGTAGGCGATCAGGTTCTTCGCGTACGCCGTCGGGCTCTTGTCGGCGTGCTTGTCAATTTCCCAGCCCTTGCCGTCGCCGTAGTGCCCGTTGCCGTAGACCTCGTTGCCGATCTCCCAGTACTTCACGCCGTAGCCCTTGTCGACGTTGGCGTACTTGACCCAGTCGGCGGCCTCCTGGGGGGTGCCGGAACCGTAGTTCGCGGTCAGGATCGGCTGGGCGCCGACCTTCTTCGCGGTGGCCATGAAGTGGTCGAAGTTGGTGTTGGAGGGGATCCAGCCCCTGCCGTCGCCGTAGGTGTGGGTCTTCCAGTGGTAGTCGTCCGCGCCGGAGCCGCCGGGATAGCGCAGCTGCCGAACTCCCGCGGCCTTCATCAGCGATGTCGGCTTGGGGTCCCCCATGTGCTCGTCGCCGTAGCCCGTGTTGAGGCCGAGACCACTGCTGGGCACCGTGCCCAAGGAGGTACCGGCATCCACACTGATGCCGATGGTCGGCGCGGCACCCGCGCTGGGCGCCAGGGCGCCGACACCGGCAGAGGCGGCGAGCACCGCCACCGCCCCCGCGACAAAGCGTCGGCGCATCCGGCTACGGCGGGGCGTGTGATCCCAAGACATCGGCTGCTGGGCGGATCTCGGGTCGTCTGGTGACATGTGGGGCTCCGATCGGGTGTTGACACAGAGGGCGTAGCGCCGCTGACCACGGCTCGCCCTCGTCGGTACACCCCTAAGTGGCCACTCAGAGCGGAAAGGTTGCCGTCTCAATCGCTTTTTCGCCGAGACGCGGTCGCACCGTCTCACCGGACCCGGTGAGACGGTGACCGGTGACCCGCCCGGGCTCCCTTTCCACCTCGACGGCGCGAACCATCACATGCTTCCGGCCGCACACCGCCGTGTCTTCTCGTGTTCGGCGAGGGCCCGGTAGATGCTGGCGGCGGACGGGCTCTGTCCCTTGCGCTTGCCGGTGGGGATGATCAGGGCGGGTTGGAGATGCTCGACGGACTCGCCGAGTGCCTTGCGCCGCAGCGCGGTGTGCAGCATGTCGTCGGTCATGACCGGGGGCCGGCCACCGTACTTGCCCTTGCGGGCCGCGGTATCGAGTCCCTCCAGCGTCGACTCCCGGATGTTCTCCCGCTCGGTCTCGGCCATCGCGGCGAGGAAGCCGAACACCAGCTTGCCGGGGCCGGTGGGATCGTAGATGCCGGGCAGCGGGCCGGCGAGCATCTCCAGCACCAGGTTGCGAGCAACGGGCATAGCCGATACGGATGTCGGCGCTCGGCAGAGGGGGGTCGATGGCCGCGGGTACGGGCTTGCTGGGCCGCCAGGGCTGCCAGCCGGTGACCGTGTGTTCTCCAGCGGCGCATCAGCTCCACGTCTGCCCGGCCGGGCGCAGATTCACCCGCTTCTCCCGCCGACGGGCAGATGACCGGTCATCTGCCCGTCGGCGGGACGGTTCGCACCTTCGTGACCGGGCTTGAGGCGGCGTCCTACCGGCGGAAGTGGGTGTGGTGTTCGCGCAGGAAGGCGTCGAGGGTACGGGGCGGCCGGCCGAGGATGTCGATGACAGTGGTGGTGGGGGTTTCGGGTCGGGCAATGGCGAGTTGCTGGATCTCCGTGACGTGGTCGGCGAGCCAGGTGGGCATATGGGCGTTGTGGACGAGGTCGTGGCGCATTTCGTCTGCGGTGAGGTTGGCGTAGCGGATCTGATGGTCGGTCAGGGCTGTTAGGCGTGAGGCGAGTTCGGGGTAGGAGACGGCTTCGGGTCCGGTCAGGGTGTAGGTGCCGCCGGCGATGTCGGGCCTGGTCAGGGCGGCGGCGGCGACGTCGCCGATGTCGCGGCAGTCGATGTGGTTGCAGGGCGCGTCGCCCGTCGTGCCGAGGATGGTGCCCTGGGCGACGGTGGGGGCCAGGCGCAGGAGGTTCTGCATGAACGCGTAGGGGCGCAGGATGGTGTGGGTGAGGCCGCTGGCGCGCAGGTGTTCCTCGATGGCGTGGTGTCCGCGGGAGATGGCGACTGGGGAGCCGGGTTCGGCGGCGGGTGCGGAGATCTTGACGATGTGTCCGATGCCGGAGTCGGCGGCGATGTCGACGACGCGGGTTTCGAGTTCGACCTGTGCGGGACTGTTGGCCATGGCGAGGAAGAGCTGGGTGGCGCCCTTGAAGGCGATGCGCAGGGAGTGGGGCTCGGTGGCGTCGGCGTACTGAACCTCGATGGGCGGTTGGTGGGTGCCGGTCATGCCGGGGATCGCCCTGTGCGGGGTGCGGGTCAGTGCGCGGACGGGTGTGCCGCGTGTGAGGAGGCTGTGGAGCAGGGCGTTTCCGGTTGCTCCGGTCGCTCCCATGACGACGATCATCGTGTGCTCATTCCTTGGTGGCTTTCCGGCGGCGGGTGCTGGCGGGGTTGGCTCGGGTCGGGCTTGGGGTCGGGCTTGGGGTCGTGGGGCTGGTGGGCCCGGTGCCGGGGTTGGCTATCTCGGGGATGCTGGGGTGGTGCTGCGCCAGCGCAGGGTGACGATGGTGGTGGCGAGGGCTGCGGAGACGGGCAGGTCGATGCGCAGGCGCTCCAGCCACGGGGTGGCGGGGACTGCGGTGTGGGCGGGTAGCCATTGGGCGGTGGACCACCCCAGCACGGCCGCCGTGCCGGCAGCCGTGATGACCAGTACGGCGGTCAGGGCGGCGCGCGGCGTGGTGGTGGTCCACCGTCGGGGCCGGCCGCCGTGCCGCAGCCAGATCCCCACCAGGAACGCCACCACGGCGGAGGTGCCGGCGATGGAGGTGCAGGCGGCCACGGCCAGGTCCTGCTGCCCGGTGACGACTCCGGCGGTACCGGCCGTCAGCGCGGGGGCGGCGTAGGCGGTCAGCACCTCGCGCCACAGGGTGAACGGGCGGCATGGCCGGGAGGCTGTCCGGTTTCGGCTGGTTCTGTCCTTCGTTGCGGACATGCTGGCCTTTCTCGTTTCGTGTGAGGGAAGCGAAGGGGTGCGGCGGGGGGCGCGGCAGGCCTGTTCCGCCATATAATTAGGCAGCTAACTATTACCGCGTAAAAGAGGCCCTGCCCGGAGGGCGGGGCCAAAACAACTCAGAGCCGGGTCAGTCGGCGGCCAGGGCCGCGCTGCCGCGCACGACACGGGCGAGCAGATCGAGGAACACCGCACGCTCCTCGACGGAAAGCCCGCCCACCATCGCCTCCAGGCGTCCGAAGTGCTCAGCCGCCATGTCGCGCAGGCGCTGCGCCCCGCGCGCGGTGAGGACGGCCACCGTGCCCCGGCCGTCCTCCGTGGACGGGCGGCGGGCGACCAGGCCTTCGCGTTCGAGGCCGTCCAGCAGGCCGGTGACCGTGGCCCTGGAGACATCGAGGTCGACCGCCAGTCGCGAGGGGGATTTCTCCCCGCCGTGGTCCTCAAGGTCGGCGAGCAGGCGGTAGCGCCCCGTCGACAGGCCGAACCTGGCAAAGTGCGCCTCGGCCGCCCGGCCGACCCTCGCCCCCGCCGAGATCAGCCGCACCGCGACCAGCACCGCCTGCGGATCGACCTCCAGGCCGTAGTGCTGGACCTGCCGCCTGGCCTGGTCCAGCGTGGGTGCCTCGCCGTCGATGCCGTCCCTCTCCATGCAAGTAATATGGCAGCTAACTACTTGACTGTCAAGGCGCCCTGCCTCCGGGCCCTGGCACAGGCGGGCTCCCGCATCCGACCGCGAAGCCGAGCCAGGGGGCGGCCGCGTCCGCCCCCGCCAGCACAAGGCGCTGTGTGGCCATCTGACGCCCTGTCGCATGTCGCCCAGCCGAAGGGAGGAGGCTGCCGTCAAAGAGCCCACCGCCGGCGCACCACACAACAGGCAGCATCCGCGTCTTCCAGATCCCTCCCTCCCGCCGCCCGGACCCGCAGCCTCGCCCAGCACGACTGCGGCGAGGGCTGACGCCCTCACCCCAGTCCACGTCGCGTTCTCGGAAACACCGCCCTTGCGCGGCCTGTTCGGGTCCTTTGCCCGAAGGACGCAGCAGGTCACAGCGCCGGACGTGCTCCCAGCGTTGCCGTCAGAAGGGACACCGCCAACGCAAGGCGATGCTTTTGTGACGCTGTCCTCGAAAGTCCGGGCCCGTCAGCTCAGTAGGGCAGTCGTGAACGTCTGACGGTGGTCCACCAGCCAGGTCTGCATGCGGTCCCAGCGTTCCCATCCACCACGCTCGGCCAACGCCTGGAGATAGACGGGGTCTCCGCCGGCCACACGGCGGGCGACGAAGGCCCGGCAGACCTCCGTGGCGTGCTCGATGACGCCGGGCAACTCGGCGCGGTCCTCCGCCGAGAGGCCATAGCCGTCGGCAAGAATCCGCAGCCGTGCCGCCACATCCAGGCCGGCGGGATAGAGAGCGGCCGCGGACTCGGGATCGAGCATGGGTACCCAATAGCGGGCGGTCATGGCGATGTCCCAGAGGGCACGGCCCGGGGCCGCCAGGTCGAAATCGATCAGGGCCGCGGCACGACCGTCGCGGAAGACGACGTTCTCCGGGCACACATCGTTGTGGCACAACATCGTTCCCCCCTCCGGGTCGGCAAGGTCCGGGGGCCACTCGGCACGGGTGTCGACTGCGACGGCCGCGCTGGTCTCATGCAAACGCCGCAGCAGGCTCCCCACCGATTCGAGGGCAGAGCTCGTCATCGCCCAGTCCGGGAACGGCGGCAGAGCCACGTCGCCAGGGATGAAAGTCAGCTGCTCACGGCCATCCGCGGTGAGACCGAGGGGGCCCGGCGCCGCGTCGAAACCGTGCTCCTTCAGCGCAAGGAGATAGGCATGCAGAGCGCGCCCGTTGCGCGGAGCCGGTCGCTCCACCAACTCCCCCCGGCGGAAGACCGCCCCCGTGTTCACCATCCCGCCGACCAGCGCCTCGTCTTCAGCCGTCATGAGGATCACGCTATCGCCAGAACGATTCCGCGCGGGCCGGGCCGCAAACCGTGTCCACCGCCTTCACGAACGGAGCGACGTGGTCCCCGTGCTCGCTGCCCAGACGGTCCTCTCAGACCCTGTCGAAACACTTAAGTGACCGGTTCGCCGACAGAGGGCCTTCGCCACGAGGTGGATCAGCGCACGACGGAACGCGCGACGCGGAATCCCACGTCGTCGACCTGGAACGTCGGGTGGCTGCGGCGCCGCGCGGAGGCCCGGCAACTCCAGTGCTCATCGAACCAACCACCGCCACGGAGCACCCGATAGGCGCCATAGACCTCGGCGTCGTAGACGTCCCAGCACCAGTCCCAGACGTTGCCGAGCATGTCGAAAAGCCCCCACGAGTTGGGGAGTTTTCCGCCCACCTCGTGGATGCGCTCGTGCGAGTTACCGCGGTACCAGCCGATCTCGTCGAGATCCCCGTAGCGCGGCCCGGTCGTCCCGGCGCGGCAGGCGTGCTCCCATTCGGCTTCGGTCGGCAGTCGATACCCGTCGGCCGACACGTCCCACTCGACATCTTCGGCCTCGGCACGGAAGTGGTACGCGGGCGTGAGGCCGGCGCACTGGGACAGGGCGTTGCAGAACCGCGCCGCGTCCCACCAGGAGACGCACTCGACGGGCAACTGGTCCCCACGGGTGGTACTTGGCCGCTGGCCTGTGATCTGTGCGTACAACGCCTGGGTGACCGGGGATGCCGCGAGCTGGTAGGGCGCAAGCTCGACCGACCAACTGCGCTGAGTCCGCCGGTCCGACAGCGTCACCTGCCCCGGCGGGATGGCGATCATCTCGTTCCCCATCATCACGTCCATGATCAGGAGATCCTAACGAGACCCGTCAGTGCGGAACGACAGAGCCACCAACGGTTGTCCCTGGCTGACACCCGCCTTCGCGTGTCCGCCGGCGGCGGCTTCGACTCGGCCGTCACGTACGTGGTGATGGAACAGCCCAAGGTTGGTGCTGGCCGACTCGGCCCGGAGCGCATAGCCCGCGTGGCGGGTCTCGATGACCGTGAGGTCCACGCCTCGGCCGCTGGTGTGGTGGACAAGGCGCGTCGCAGGGCCGATACCAGTGTCTGGAGGCCGTCACCAGCCCGGGCCCAGCCAACTCGACCCCTTCAAAACGCACCTGGACCGGCGTCGGGCCGAGAGCCACACCAACGCCATCCTCCCGCATACCGAGCTCAAAGAGCTGGACTATCAGGGCAGTTACCAGATTATCAGCGACTTTCTGCGGCCCCTCCGCCGACGGCGCATCCGCATCGTCTGCCCGGCACCGCCGGGCGTCCGCCAGGTCACCGGCTGGATGATGCGGTACCCCGACCCAAACGCGTCCTCCTCCCCGCCCTCCGCCCGCCGACACAGCCAGTTGCCCCGGACGGGACCAGAGGATCGTGAGGCGAACGTAAAATGAGTCCCTCGACGATTCGGCAGGGATACGGCATGAAGATCACCGTCCAGCGGATCCGGACGACCTGGACGAAGGAGTCACGGGGAGGAGAAGCTGCGGCTCGCAGGAATGCGGCCCCGATCGGCTTCGCTCTCCCGCACGAGGCGGTTCCTTACGTGCACGTGGTCCGCATGTCTGAAGATGACGGCTTCGTGCCGTATGACAGTCAGGCAGATCTGCGCAACGTCGATATCCAGCTCCGTGAAGCGGATGGCCAGCTACGGGTGTTTCCTCAAGTGAAGCCCTTGTATGCCCTGCCTCCCCGGAAGCGACGGCCCCCGGCCGTCCGGCTAATCCCTGGTGTCCGTTGGCAGCTCAACTACCGCTTTAGCAGTGCCATGGGAATCCGAGGTTGGACGTACTGGCTGGATACGTTCAACATCGCCTACGGCCCGGTGGATGCCGATGTGTTCCTGTCCAAGCCCACCGTGTTCATCGATGAGCGCGGGCCACTCCGATAACCCCGTTGTGAACGTCGATCACGGCCCTCGATGACCGTCCGTCACGGCAACAGAATCACGGTGATCATCCTCACGGAATGTGTGCCTGATCCTGAACGTGGCTCTGGCAGATTTTCGCAGTCGGAGATCATCTCGGTGTCACGATCGGCGGGTCCGCATGGCTTCGGCGGACGTGGGCGACCAGCACGACGCGGTGGCGGAGGAGACAGACGCCGGCACGTTCGGCCGTGATTCCGTTTCTGCAGCTTGACGTCGGTGATGCGACCTTCGTTGACCCCGGAGTTGTAAGAGGTCGTGATTCCCTGGGCAGCTGCAAGTCGGTCTTCGTGCATGGCTCCGGCGAGGCCGGCGAGTGGTACCAGTCCGCTGTTTGCGAGGTCACTCAGCCAGCTCGGCAATGTCGAAGAACCAGTGCACGCTGACGGTCCCCGCTGGTGCGAGAACTTCTACTTCGGCACCAAACTGAAGGCGGAGATGCGTGGCCCGGCCTACCGACGGCCCCGACCCGCCTCCACCGTGTAGCGGGCCAACCCGCTCCCCACCGCTTCGGAAGTGTCCTGGCCCCGGTTCCGCGCTCGATGCCGGCGTCGTCCCACGGATGTACTTCCATCAGGGCACCCTGGCCGGCTGAGTCTCGCGGAACCGCTGTCCACGAGGGTGCCGGCCGGGTGGGAACGCCCGTGGGCGGCACCGGCCGCCCACGACTCATCCCTGCTCCAGGTGCCAGTCCTGCTCCGTCGGCTCTCCACCCGCACACGTCCACAACGTCACCCAGGTGCCGTTGCCGAAGTTGCCGCCATAGTTGGTCAGGCACTTGTTGGACTGGGAGGTCTTGATTATCCGGAAGCGGTCCACGGCGGACTGGTCGAAGTCCTGGCTCTCGGCGCCGGTACACGGCCACGGGGTCAGTACGGGCGCCGTCGGAGTAGATACGGTCGCCCCTCGGAGTCAGGCACTTCCCGCCGGCCTCGTGCACGATCCTGTCGCCAAGCCAGATCCAGTTCTGCAGGCTGTCCCCGGTGCAGTCCCAGCGTGATGGCTGTTCCGCTGGCAGTGCTGTTCCCTTGCGGCGTCGCGCACTTGGCGGCGCCCCACGGCGTGTAGTTCCTCAGCGGCATGCCGGGCATCTGGTTGGCCTGCGCCGTCGAGAGGCTGGGCACGGCGAATCCGAGCAGGGCGGCGGCCGTGGCAGTGAGACGGGTGGCGGTAGGAGTGCGCATACGGGGTTCTTTCCGTAAGGATCAGGTCCACCGGGTGAGCACGGCGCCGTGGCGCCGTGTGCAACACCAGTGAATGTAGGCACGCCCAGCCGGCTGGGATGTGCGAGGTGTGCAGAGCTTCTCGACACTTCATGCAAGGCCTCAGGCGGCGCCACCGGCCAACGCCGTCCTGTACGTGGACCGCACCGGCGTCCCCTGGCGCTATCTGCCGCACGACTTCCCGCCTTGGGCCACGGTGTACGGGTACTTCGCCAAGTGGCAGCAGGACGGCGTCCTCGAGCAGCTCACCGGCCTGCTGCTGCGGCGCCTGGTCCGCGAAGCCGAGAGTCGAGGCGCGGAGCCGTCGGCCTGCGTGCTGGACTCCCAGACCATCAACACCTCCGCCAATGTGCCCCGCGCCGAGCAAGGGACCGATGCCGGGAAACGGATCATCGGCCACAAGCGCCACCTCGGCTGCGACACCCTCGGCTTGCTGCTGACCGTGCTGGTCACCGTCGCCAACGTCTCCAACACCGCAGCCGGCGTGACCCTGTTCTCCCGCATCGCCGCCGCCCATCCCTGCGTCACCAAGGCCTGGGTGGACGCCGGCTACCGCACCACCGCCATCGACCACGGCGCCCGCCTCGGCATCGACGTCCACCCCGTCCACCGCCCGCCCGGCGCCTGCGGATTCGCGATTATCCCGAGACGGTGGACCATCGAGTGCAGCATCGGCTGGCTCATGCACCATCGACGCCTCGCCCGCGACTACGAACGCAATCCGCACCGCCCGAAGCGATGATCCACCTCGTGATGATCGACCTCATGGCACGCAGACTCACCAGCGAAGCCACCCTGAACTGGCGCGGAACCTGAACCCGGGACCAAACATGAATCACCGGACCAAACGCTCAGTTAGCGCAGCCGGTGGACGATCCCGCTACTTCGCCGGTTCCACGGGGCTGCGGGAGAGTCAACACCCCCATGGTCATGAACGCCTCGCCGGCCAGAGCACAGCCAGATCCGTATCCAAGCGGTCGCGTGTCTGCAGCCGCCGGGGAAGACCTTCGCCTGGGCTTGCCCGGGGTGACTATTGCGCTGCGACGGTACCGGATACGGCGACGTCGGCCTGCTGGAAGTCCTTCAGGGTCGAGGCCGTGGTGGCGGGGGCGACACCGACGCAGTAGTCCAGGAGCACGCGGGCACGGAAGCCGGCCTTCACCGCGTCCAGCGCGGTCGCCCGGACGCAGTGGTCGGTAGCGATGCCCACCACGTCGACATCCTCCACGCCGCGCTCGCGCAGCCAGTCGGCCAGGGAGGTGCCCTGCTCGTCCGCCCCTTCGAAGCCGCTCTTGGAAGCACTGTGCGCGCCTTTGAAGAAGACCGCGTCGACCTTGCCAGCGTCCACGACCGGTGCGAAGTGAGGGTGGAACTCGCCGCCCTCATCTCCTGCCACGCAGTGCACCGGGAAGCTGTCCTTGAAGTCGGGAGTCTCGGAGAAGTGGCCTCCCGGGTCGATGTGGTGATCCCGGGTCGCAACGACGTACTGGTAGTCACCCCCTGCGCTCCGCTCGACGAGCTCCGCGACCGCCGTCGCGATCCGCGCCCCGCCCGCAACGGGAACGCTGCCCCCCTCGCAGAAGTCGTTCTGCACATCCACGACGATCAAGCCTCGGCTCATGACCACACCCTTCGGCACGACGACACGACCCCTGCGTTCTACGGGGTCCCCGCATCCTTCGGAAGGCCCGGCGGGCCGTCCTCACCCGCATGGATTACGGACATTCACCGCAGGAACGATTCGCGCGATCGAAGATGACGATGCTCTGGGCCGCTCTCGGGGCCGTTACCACGCTGTCGGCGTTCACCGGTTTGCCATGGATGAACGGAAGGTTAGGCAGGGCGGAGCCGATATCTGGGCTACTGCGCTGAGGGAGCGCGCTGTGCGGTGAGCACGGGCTGGTAGTACCCGCTGGAGGCCGGGCTGTGCCAGGCGATTTTGGTGAAGCCGGCTTCAGTCACGAACTCTGTCAGCTGCGGGGGCGTCAGCGCCCAGTGGGTGGTCCGGCGGACTCGGACCTGCCAGGTGTTCTTTGCAGGGATGAGCTGGAAGTGCTCCAGGTCGTAGCGTTCGCCGTCTTCGTGCCAGTGCCACAGCTGGAAGGTGATCGCTTGGCCGTCGCGTGTTTGCGAGACCTGGGGAGGTGTCGACGTGGGTCTGGTCTGGCGCGTCTCGTTATAGGACCGGACGGTGATCACCAGCAGTCCGTCGTCTCGGAGTACCCGTCTCATGCCGAGGAGTGCCGTCCGGAGATCTTGCCCGGAGAGTAGGTGCGTGAGCGAGTTGTCCGCGCAGAGGACGACGTCGAATGACGTCTCCCTGAAGGGCAGTTGGCGCATGTCAGCCGCAGCGGCCGGAAGCCGGCTGCCCCGGGCCGCCGCCTCGGCGGCGGCGCGCGCGGCGGCGACCGGGCTCAGGTCGCTGCCGACGACTTGGTGCCCAGCCCGGGCCAGCCCGATGGCCTGGGTGCCGATCCCGCACGAGCAGTCCAGGACGGTGTGTGGTCCCGCGCCGAGAGATTGGCGGACGAGGCCGCCCAATACCTCGGCCTGGTAGGCCATGCTTGCGTCCCAGTCCCGGAACATCAGGTGGTAGTCGTGGGCCAAATCGTCGTAGAAATCCCGCACGGAGGGCTCGGACATGTATCCCACCGTAGTGCGTAGTCGCCGGGGCGTGCGGGCAGTTCAGGCAGACTTCGGCCGCCCCAGCGGATGCCCTTCTTGAGCACCGGCTACGCCACCGGCCAGGTCACGAGACCGGCTGGCGATGGGAGAGGAGTCTGATAGTTCGTATGATCGAGAATGAGCGCATGGACGTCCCTGAGCTGCTCGAATCAGTGTCCCTGCTGGTGCCGGAAGAGACCGCCACTGAGAACGACATCACGGTGCGAGACATCTGGGACTACCTCGTCCACGACGAGTGGGAGATCGCCCTGGGCCTGCTGGAGGAGCTCGGGGACGGTCGCAAGTTCCCGCTGACGTTTTGGGAGAAGCTCGCCGAAGCGGCCGCGCAGCTCCGGCTTGAGCGGAGCGCCGCCTGGTGCCGTTGGCGGTGCTCCGAGATCCGCAACGGCGTGATCCGGGCGGATCTGACGCTCCGCCCTGCCGCCGGGGCGCGACGCACAACGCCAGTCTCCGGAGCCGGTGTTCTGCGAGCCATGTGGGACATCGGACACCTCTCGCCCACCGGTGGACGTCCGGTCAGCATCGCCTTCCTCTGGGTGGAGAACATGCCCATGCTGGAGCCCGGCGGGCGAGCCACGGTTCGCCTCGTGCCTCTCACTCCCGCCCACTGGACGCACGTCCAGCCCGGCCAGCAGATCACCATGCACGAGGACCGAACCGTGGCCGGCACCGCAGTCATCCTGGACGTCCACCGCCCTGCCACCGCCATGCCCGCGGGATGACGTGACTGGCTCACAGCCTCCCTACTGGTGTACATGTCTCCGTACTTGGTGGAGCACTCACCGCGGAGTACGCCGACACCCGCGCCCTCATCCCACGCCCTCGTCCCGCGCCCCTGCGCCGACCTGGCCGCGCAACACCCAACCTCGCCGAGCCGCCGGGCGCCGGAACTCGCACCCTCGGCATCGCCCGTGTCACTGAACCCAGTAGTCGCGGCGGGGCAGCCGGACCCACCGATCGCAGGGCCCGGTGACCGCGCGCGCGTCGGTGAGACGCAGGCCTGCGAAGGCGCAGGCGTAGGCCACCGCGTGGTACTGGTAGAGGTAAGCGGCCAGGACTTCCTCGGCGGTGTCGCTCTCGTGGGGTCCGCAGCCGGGGCTCAGGTCCCAGCCGTCGATGGTGCCGTCGCGGGCGATGCTGCCCTGGTCTCCGCTCTTGGCGTTGGCGTACAGGCCGTAGCAGCGGGTGCCGACGGACAGCCGGGTCAGCACGCCGGGCATGCTCGGCGCGTATCCCCAGGGCTGGGTCACCACGCAGCCGCCCGGCACGGACGTCACACCGATGATCTGCAGGATGTCGTCCATCTCGTGTGCGTACGGGTCGTCCAGCACTTCCTCGACCAGGCCGTGATCGGCTGGTGTGGCCTGCAGACGGCTCACCGCTTCGGCCGCGTCGATCCCGGCCACACAGGCCAGCCCCGTGCCTTCGTAGTGAAACCTGCCGAGTGCGTCCACGAGCCGCGCACCCTCCGCAGCCGTGGTGCGCTCTGCGTCGGTCAGGTCGCGTTCACCTGCCGGCAGCGCGAACAGGTGCGGCGTCGGCCCGGCCAGACTCAACCGCCCAGCCGACCAGCCGCCGATCAACTCCCGCCACGGATCAGCCCCGGCAGCAACGAGAGCCAGCGCGTTGTCCGGCTTCCTGGACACGACGGCCTCCCACAGCGCCGTCACCCCCATCTCCAGCGCGTCCACGTCCGCGACCCGCCCGGCCAGCTCCGCGACTACCTGCGCCGAGCCGAGCACCGCTGCCCGGTGCAGGGGCCGGCCCCCGCTCCACGCCTCCGGATCAGCACCCCGCTCCAGACGCTCCCGGATGTCACCGTGATCCGTCCAGTCCCAGTCCATCCCCGTCCAACCATCTTGCGCCGCCATCGCGCCCCTCCCCCACCCCAACGACTCCACCCCCACACTCCCACACGGGTCCGACACCACCCCGCACCCCCCTGCATCCGAGGCCCTGCGCGGCATCCTGGACCAGGTCACCTCGCATGCCGATCAAGCGCGCCGCGAGCGTGCCAGGCGGCTCAGGACAGCAGTTGGCCCAGAGGGCGCCCCTGGTCGAAGTGCGCCGCGAGAAGAGCCGATATCTCGTCGCCGCTCGTGAACGTCGGCCCTGGTACAGCGCCGCTCGCCCCCACTTCCCCTCGTGGAAACGCGTGAACGCGGGTCATGCCGCTCGGAGTGCGCATCGAGACCTTCGCCCAGGTGCCTTCAGCCGGCCGGGGCGGTATCCGCACGCTCTGTCAGCGTGCCGGTCGCCACCCAACAGGCGGGCAGACGGGAGACAGTGCGCCCGTGCCCGATGCGGGGGTCGGCTCCGCTGTAGACCTCAGCAAGCCAACCATGGCCTGCCAGCCACGACTGCAGGTCGTCCCGGGCGGACAGCCAGCGGGCACCCTGCGACGCGAGCCGTTCACGGGAGGGTTTGCCCTCCTCGCCCAGCATCGCCGCCTCCAGCTGTTCCAGCATGATCCGACTGCCCGGCGCAGACAGCGCGGACAGCTCCAAGAGCAGGGCATCCCCCGCTTCGTCGGAGAGGTACATCAGCAGGCCCTCCACCAGCCAGGCGGTCGGCTGGTCGGAGTCGAAGCCCGCTTCGCGCAGCGCGTCGGGCCAGTTGGCGGTCAAGTCCGTGGCGACTCCGCGGCGTTCGCAGGTGGTGGCCAGTCCCGAGCGGGCGATCAGCGCGTCTTTGAAGGCCGTCATGTCCGGCAGGTCGAGCTCATACCACTGCGTTCCGGGCGGGCAGTCCAACCGGATGGTCCGTCCATCCACTCCAGCAGCCAGAGTGACGACTTGGCGGACCCCGGCGCGCATCGCGCTGAGCAGCTCGTCGTCGAAGAACCGGGTGCGCACCGCGAAGTACGCAGGGTATTCGCGCGTGCTGCTGCTCGCTCGGGTGACCATTTCAGACACCTCGGTGAAGGACTGGTCCTCGGCGATCGCGTTCAACAGCTTGTCAGCGAATGGGTCTTGGAACAGAGCGTCGGGTCTCTGACTCTCCATCTGTCGCATCCAGGCGACGACCAGCGCCGTCTGCCCGACGCCTTCGGGGACCTTCAAACCGTCGATCATCGAGATTCTCCTGAGTGAGGGGGTGGGGATGGTGGGCGGAGTTCTGGCTTCCGGCCCCGGGGCGGCGGAGGAGTACGGGCACATCAGTGCCCCGGGCGCTTATCAGTCGGAACCTCCGCAAGGGGCGGGGAACTCACAGGCCGTCGCGATTATCACTGGTTCGAGTCCCTGTGATGACGAACTCCACCGTATTCACAGACTCTTTGCCGCCGCAGACGCAGACACCAGCTTGGGCGCTGGACACGACAGCACTTCGGGTAGCCCGACTTCCAAGGGATCGGACCTGACGCCCCGCGGTGGAGGGCAACTTGGCCGCGTACCGGACCGGTAAGACAGAAACCCGCTCCCCGCCGCACCAGACACCCGCAGCGACCGAGGGCGCACAGCCCGGGGCAGCGCGCAGCACTCCCACGTGACTGATCAGGGGGGCACGGCGGGTGTGCCAGCAGCTGGTTCCGCGGCAAGAGCAGTCGGCGCAGCAGCGCCAGGAGCACGTCGCGGCTTCGAGCGGAGGCCGGCCTTGCTCATGCCCGGGCCTCGGGACCGATGGCCTCGGCACTACACAGGTGGCCCTGATGATCCCGCAGGTTCTGGCCACCCTCCATGTCACCTTCGAGGGGAAGAACCGCAGCAAAGCGTTCGGTCTGTACGGGGCCGTCCTCTCCCTCGCCAACGTCCCCGGGCCCGGTCATGGGCGGCCTGCTCACCGAGGCCGACCTGTTGGGGCTGTCCTGGCGGCCAATCTTCCTGGTCAACGTGCCCATCGGCCTCGCCGTGCTCCTCCTGGGACGCCGGTTCATCCCCGAGTCGACCGTCCAGAAGGCCAACCGGCTCGACCTCACCGGCATGCTGCTGTCCGCACTGGCCACCGTCTTGATCGTCTTCCCGCTCACCGAGGGGCACCTTCATCACTGGCCGCTGTGGTGCTTCGCCATGCTCGCCGCCGGTCTTCTTGCGCTGGGCGTCTTCCTGCGCCACCAGCAGCGCAAGCAGGACAACTCATCCCTCGTGCCCCTGTCCCTCTTCCGGGGCAGGCAGTTCGCCGGCGGCATGGCCGCGCAGCTGATGCACGGCCTTCTGTGCGGGCTGTTCTTCATGACCTGGACCCTCTACCTCCAGCGCGGCCTGGGCATGAGCCCCCTTCCACGCAGCCCTGGCCTTCGTGCTGCTCTCCCTCGGAGAGCTGGCCGGCGCGACGATCGCGGCGAAGAGCGCCGGACGCTTCGCACGCCGGTTGCTCCAGGCCGGAGCCCTCGTCGCGTCCGCTGCGATGGCCACCCACGGACTCCAGGCCGACCGGGGGCAGGCAGACCTGACTCTCGTGGCGATGACCGCTCCGGTAATACTGATCGGCTTCGGCCTCGGCATGGTCGGCGGCCCGCTCGCCGACATGTCGCTCGCCCGCGTCCCGCACGAGGACGCCGGTTCCGCCTCGGGCCTGTTCAATACCGCCATGCACCTGGGCCTCGCCCTCGGCACCGCGCTGACCGCCCTGGTGTTCTTCGCCACCACCGGCGGCTCACCCGACGCCGCGCTCAACCGCGACGCGTTCATCACCGTGCTGTGGTGGGTCGGCAGCCTCCTCGCCCTGATGTGGGCCCTGATGTTCTGCCTACCCAAGCAAGCAAACAACCAGGGCGATTGAGCCGCCCCCCAGGTCCCAGCCACAACTCTGGCCGGGGCCTGGTCC
Organism: Streptomyces sp. NPDC023838; assembly: GCF_040639555.1. NCBI lineage: Bacteria > Bacillati > Actinomycetota > Actinomycetes > Kitasatosporales > Streptomycetaceae > Streptomyces > Streptomyces sp. NPDC023838. Next base: position 4,811 of record NZ_JBFAAD010000027.1, on the reverse strand, counting down.
CTCAGCCATCCTCGTCCTCGCCGTCTTCGGCGGCACAGAGGTTGAGGAAGAGGCGCAAGCCAGGCCCGGGCCGCTGGCGGCGACGTTGAACAGGTAGCGGCCCAGGATGTTGATGTGCCGCTCCCTGAATGGGGAGAGGTGGGGCACGTCCTCGTCCCTGATGTTGCAGCCCTCGACACGGAGCCGGACGACAGCGGCGCAGGTAGCGGGCATTCCGGACTTTGGAACATCTCGCTGTACCAGCATCTCGCACGTCTTCGGGGTGTGGTTGAGGTGGGCGGTCGTGAGGCCGACCACGGAGCCGGTGTCGGGGTGGGGCTGCTCGCGCAGAGCGGGGCAGGCCGCAGTTGCCCGTGCTGCTCTGCACTCCACTCTCACGGGTGAAGAGGGGAATGTGACTCGTCAAAGGGCCTCCGAGATGGAGCGGACGGGGAAGGCGCGGATGGTCGGCGACAGCTCGGCTGGTCGCGGGGCCGGTACGATCGGCGCTCTCATGGGGAGTGCGATGCGAACATCAGGGCGGGGTGGCGAGGGGCAGAAGTACGCGCTGCCCTCGGACGAGGACGACGCCGACTTCTGGGGCTTTGCTCAGGAGGCCGAGGGGTTTTTCACGCCGCTGCCGGATGAAGATGGAGCCCCCCGAGTGCACCTGGCGGGCTGCCTCCCGCAGGGTGGCCTACTGAACAGCCTTGACCTCGTCGGCCGTCGTCGTCGTCGTGCCAAGGCGGGTAACGCCTGGTTCGAGCTCCTCGCCGCCGACGGAGCCACCATGGGGCCCTACTTCGTGGGCGAGGTCACCGTCATCGACGTCAAGCCCTCCGCCCGCGGAGCTGGCCTCGTCGACCTCACGATGACGCTGTGGTGCGAGAACGCCCTGGCCGGGGCGGAGCGAGTGTGGGATCTGATCCGCACGGGTCAGCTGAACCGCACCGGCATGTGGCACGAACTTGACCCCAAGGACAAGCACGCGTGGCTGTCGGTGGCGCTGTGGTCCCGGGAGTACGGACGCCAGGGAAGGCACGACGCTCCGGCAGGCCAGGTGTTCACCTTGGACGGTCGACGCACCGTCGACAGAGACAGCTTCTACTGCGCGATCGGCGAAGCCATCAACGGGCCTGGCGGATACTTCGGCTGGAACCTTGACGCCCTGGACGATTGCCTGAGCGGCGGCTGGGGCGCCAATACCCCATTCACCTTGCAGTGGGATTCCTCGGCCGAAGCCAGGGCACGGCTGGCAGAGCGTGTGCCCACAGGCGATGGCGAGGTGTCGCTGTTCGACCTGCTCCTGGAAATCTTCGAGCAACGGAGCGTAAGCGTCGTCCTTCGGTGACAGCTGGTCGCTCCCCAGCATCGACTGGGGAAGGTCATGCTGACTCCTGCGGCCGGCGGCGATCGGGTATGCCGAGGTCGACGGCAGGACGGCGGGCCGCGCGCTGAGACTCGTCGCGCTTGGAGCGGAGGAGGGCGAGCCTGAGGCTGAGTCCTTCAACCTCACCTGCCCACCCCTCCCGCTCAGCTCTGTCCCGGCGGGCGAGGAGGTCCTACTCGAGTTCGTCGAGTGGCCCCAGCATCTTGAGGTTGGCGTGCAGCATTGGGCAGATGCAGGCTTCTCTGAACTACGCGCGCGGCATGAACCTTTGGGACGGCGTTCAGCGCTGCCAGAGGAACGCGGCCCCGCTGCAGGGCTGGCAGTGGAAGAGGTAACCGCGGCCCCCGTCGCCGAAGTTCGCGGAGGTAGTGAAGTCGCGACCCTCCTCCAGCTCGCCCGTGAACATCATGCGGGTGGCGCACAGGGGGACAGTCGGGAGTGTCGTCACCCTGAATCCAGTCAGGCTCGCCGCCCAGCCGTCCGGGGACCGGCTCCTTCGTGGGATTGTCAGCGGGATGGAGGCAAAGAGCGGTCACGGCGCCCAGGAGCGTCTCGCCGTCAGCCGGGGCAGTGGCCAGGGTGAGCTCACCGGAGAACAGACAGGCGCGGTTGGCGCCGGCAGTAGCGACCTAGGTGTATTGCCCGGGAGGTCGTGATCAACGAGCGCCGCAGCTTCCGGGGCGGGTGCCCCGTCGGGGGTGCGGGGCCCGGCGATCTGTGGCTACGGCGTGTGGGCGCGAGTGACCGGAGGCGATGCCGCAGGCAGGCAGCCGAGCCCGAGGACCCCGGCTGCGTGCCCGCCGGGACGGTGCGTCAGACCATGGCGAGCCGGTCCACCAGCAGCTCGGTCCTCCGCTCGGCCTCCTCCGGCGGCAGCCGTCCCGCCCGGGTCAGGGTCGTCAGCCCGTGCAGGGCCGCCCAGAACACCTCGGTGAACAGCCCCGGGTGGACGCGGTCCCCGGCGACCTCGCCCAGGCTCTCCAGCAGCGCGGCGAAGGCATCCTTCAGAGGTTCCGGGGTGTCCTCGTCCGCGAACGCCAGACCGCCGTCGAGCTTGAACATCGCGTCGTAGACCGCCGGGTTGCGTGCGGCAAAGTCGAGGTAGGCGTGGGCGAGGGCGGTGACCCGGGCGCGCGGGCCGTCCGCAGCACGGGCCGCGGCCCGCAGCAACGCGGCCATCTCGGCGGCGCCTTCGAGGGCGACGGCGCCGATGATCTCGCGCTTGCCGCGGAAGTGGCTGTAGAGGACGGGCTGGCTGTACTCGATGCGCTCGGCCAGCCGGCGGGTGGTGACCGCGTCCCAGCCCTGCTGCTCGGCGAGTTCGCGAGCCGTCGCCACGATGAGGCGTTCGCGGTCCGCCCGTTCGCGTTCCTTGCGTTCTTGTACCGACATGATGAGATCCTAGCACCGCTAGACAATCGAGCGGCAGCAATGTTAGCGTTGCCTCGTCATCTAGCGACGCTAGATTCCAGGAGGGGGCATCATGCTCAACGCACTCGAGGTGTTCACCACCGTGGTCGTCGGCGTGATGGTGGGGGTGGAGTTCTCCGTCGCCTTCGTCATGAACCCGATCCTCAACACCCTCCCGGAGGACAGCGGCCTGCTCGGCCGCGCCCACGGGGGCCGGATGCTCGGCGCCGTGATGCCGGTCTGGTACATCACCTCGCTTGTCCTCGTCGCGGTCTGGGCCACCGCCGGATGGCGCCACCACGGCACCGGCCTCGTCGTCACCGCTGGCGCGCTGCTGATCCTCAGCGTGATCATGTCGATCCTGCTGCTCGTCCCGATCAACAACCGGGGCAAGACGTGGACCCCCGAGAACCGGCCCGAGGACTGGAACGAGCAGAAGAACCGCTGGGACCGCTTCCACTACGTCCGCGTCGCCGTCATCATCGCCGCCTTCGCCCTGCTGGTCGCCGCCCTCGCCTGAGCCCGCGGGCCGACACCGCGCTGGTGGCGCACCATCCCCACTCCCTGAGCGGCAACGGGCCACTGAAATCCCGAACATCCGGGAATGCAGCTGCCGCTGAGAGCCCGCAACTGCGATCCCGGCAAGCTACGTCCCTCGATGACCTGCGCGGCTCTCGGCTCTGGTTCGGGTGAGGTCTTTGAGCCAGATCACCGAGGCACGCAGGTGAAGCCCGGCGAGGTAGCTGTCCGGGGTCTTGTCGTAGCGGGTCGCGATGCCCCGCCACGCCTTGAGCTTGTTGATCAGGCGCTCGACGGTGTTCCTCTCCTTGTAGAGCTCGGCGTCGTGGTCGACGGGGCGTCCCCCTTTGCGGCCCTGCCTCTTCCGGTTGGCGGCCTGGTCCCGTTTCTCCGGGATGACGGCCTTGATGCCGCGCCTGCGCAGGTGGGCGCGGTTGCCGCGGGACGAGTACGCCTTGTCCCCGGCGACCGCGTCCGGCCTGGTGTGAGGCCGCCCCACTGGGCCGCGGACCCGGATCTTCCCCAGCACCGGGATGAACTGTGGGCTGTCGGCCGCCTGGCCGCGGTCAAGACGAGCGCCAACGGCCGGCACTTGCGGTCGGCGGCGAGATGGACCTTTGACGTCTGCCCGCCGCGTGAGCGCCCCAGCAGGGCGGCCTTCAGCCGGACCCTGCGCCGGCGCCGGACGCGTCGCCGCTCGTCCCGCTCGGGATCGGCACCACCGTCCTGCCCGCTTCGTCCCTCGGGACCGCCCCCTTTGACCTGGCCTCCTCCTCTTCGGCGGCAGCCTCCAAAGCGGCGAGCACGTCCTGACTCGTGTGCATCCCGGCGGCATCGTGATGGGCCCGCACGGTGGTGGAGTCGATACTGACCAGCGACAGATCCACCTCACCCCGCTTCGCGGCCTCCTCGATCAGGCCCTCCAGCAGGGCCTCGAACACGCCGGCGTCACGCCACCGCCGGAAACGATTGGACACCGTCGACCAGGCACCGAATTCCTGCGGCATCTCCCGCCACTGCCCGCCGGTCCTGAACCGCCAGACCACGCCCTCGAACTGCTGGCGCAACCGCTCGGGGTACGGGCCATATTCGCCGATCGGCAGGTACGGCTCGATGAACTCCCACTCCACATCGGTCAGCTGCGCACGCGTCACGCAAGCCGATCTACCGGATCGGAGATCAGCGCGAGGGGAGAACCCGCTCATTGATCACGACCCGATACGCGCCCTAGTCGTCGCACATCCCGGGATCGTTCTGGCAGAAGAACACCGCGACCACGCCGATGTCCAGGGGCAGATGGGCGAGGAACTGCATGGCCCTCTCGAGATTGCTCTGCGAGTCGTCCCACTTGGGGCTCAGGGGGAGCAGACTCGGAATCGCCGACTCAACTACCGCACCATCAGCCAAGAGGAGCGCGGGCTAGGGCCTGTCGTCAAATTCCCGTCGTCGCCCGAAGGGCGGTCCGGCGGCGTCTGGTGCGTGCTCTCGGCGCGCCGGGCGAGAGCCCTCGTAC
>NZ_JBFAAD010000026.1:0-120567 GCF_040639555.1 Streptomyces sp. NPDC023838 | reverse complement strand
GCGTGAACGCGTGACCTGCCGCAGGCGAACACCGCAACCTGAAACAGGAGACGCCTCACGTGGCGACCCACGACCTCAAAACCAGGTCACTAGGCGGTGGGCGCGGTCCGCAGGATCGTGTCCACCGCCCACTGGATCTGGGACTCGCTCAGATCGGCCCGGGCGGTCAGCCGCAGCCTGGAGATGCCGTCCGGCACCGACGGCGGCCGGAAGCACCCCACCGCCAGCCCCGCGCCCCGGCAGTCGGCCGCCCAGGCCACCGCCCGCTCCGGCGACGGCGCCCGCACCGAGACCACGGCCGCATCCGGCCGCGCCGCCCGCAGCCCCGCCGCCGTCAGCCGTTCGTACAGCTCGGCCGCCACGGCCCGGGCCCGGGCCGCCCGCTCCGGCTCGATCTCCAGGAGCCGCAGCGCCGCCAGTGCGCCGCCCACCGCGGCGGGTGCGAGCCCGGTGTCGAAGATGAACGTACGGGCGGCGTTGACCAGGTGCCGGATGACGCGGGCGGGACCCAGGACCGCGCCGCCCTGGCTGCCGAGCGACTTCGACAGCGTGAGGGTGGCCACCACGTCGTCGGCGCCCGCGAGCCCGGCGGCGTACAGCCCGCCCCGGCCGCCCTCGCCCAGGACCCCGAGGCCGTGGGCGTCATCCACCACCAGCGCCGCCCCGAACTCGCGGCAGGCGGCGGCGAGTTCGGGCAGCGGGGCGGCGTCGCCGTCCACCGAGAAGACCGAGTCGCTCACCATGAGCGCGGGCCCGCCGTGCGCGTCCAGGGCCTTGCGCACGGCCTCGGGGTCGGCGTGCGCGACCACCTCGGTCCCGGCGCGCGCCAGCCGGCACCCGTCGACGATCGAGGCGTGGTTGCCCGCGTCGGAGACGATCAGCGTGTCCCGCTCGCCGAGGGCGGTCAGCGCGGCGAGATTGGCCGCGTACCCGGAGGAGAAGACGAGCGCCGCCTCGAAGCCGCAGAACCGGGCGAGCGCCTCCTCCAGCTCGGTGTGGAGCGCGGTGGTACCGGTGACCAGGCGCGATCCGGTGGATCCGGCGCCCCAGCGCAGCGCCGCGTCGGCGGCGCCCCGGGTGACCGCCGGGTGCCGGGTGAGCCCGAGGTAGTCGTTGCTCGCCAGGTCCAGGAGGTCCTGGTCGGCGGCGCGCGGCCGCAGCACCCGTACGAGACCGGCACGCTCGCGCCGCTCGGTCGCTCCGTCGATCCAGTCGAATGGCGCTCGGGGCATGGCGAAGATCCCTTTTGTAGGCAGCGAACAGACCCTATTCCTGCACGGGCGAGGTCAGGGTGTGGCAATACACACACCTTCAAGGAGCGCAGTTGTACGATCCCTCCTTGGCTGGAAGCGGGGTCTTGGGCAAGGATCGGCGCCATGGACCTGCTGAACACGCTGGTGGACAAGGGGCTGCGGCGCGAGCTGCCGAGCCGTGAAGAGGCGCTCGCCGTACTGGCGACCTCCGACGAGGAACTGCTCGACGTGGTGGCCGCGGCCGGCAAGGTGCGCCGCCAGTGGTTCGGGCGCCGGGTGAAGCTGAACTATCTGGTGAACCTGAAGTCCGGGCTGTGCCCGGAGGACTGCTCGTACTGCTCGCAGCGGCTGGGCTCGAAGGCCGAGATCCTCAAGTACACCTGGCTGAAGCCGGACGAGGCGTCCAAGGCCGCCGCCGCCGGTGTCGCGGGCGGCGCCAAGCGCGTCTGCCTGGTGGCCAGCGGGCGCGGCCCGACCGACCGCGACGTGGACCGCGTCTCGCAGACCATCGAGGCGATCAAGGAGCAGAACGAGGGCGTCGAGGTGTGCGCCTGCCTCGGTCTGCTCTCGGACGGCCAGGCCGAGCGGCTGCGCGCGGCGGGCGCCGACGCGTACAACCACAACCTCAACACGTCCGAGGGGACGTATGGGGACATCACGACCACCCACACCTACGCCGACCGCGTCGACACCGTGCAGAAGGCGCACTCGGCCGGGCTCTCCGCCTGCTCCGGGCTGATCGCGGGCATGGGCGAGAGCGACGAGGACCTCGTCGACGTCGTCTTCGCGCTGCGCGAGCTGGACCCGGACTCGGTGCCGGTCAACTTCCTCATCCCGTTCGAGGGCACCCCGCTCGCCAAGGAGTGGAACCTCACCCCGCAGCGCTGTCTGCGCATCCTCGCGATGGTCCGGTTCGTCTGCCCGGACGTCGAGGTACGGCTCGCGGGCGGCCGCGAGGTGCATCTGCGCTCGATGCAGCCGCTCGCCCTCCACCTGGTCAACTCGATCTTCCTCGGCGACTACCTCACCAGTGAGGGCCAGGAGGGCAAGGCCGACCTGGAGATGATCGCGGACGCCGGCTTCGAGGTGGAGGGCGCGGGCACCACCACGCTGCCCGAGCACCGCGCCGACGCGATCGCCGCGGCGGGCTGCGGCTCGCACGCCTCCGCCGGCTGCGGCTCGCACGAGGGCGGCGCCTGCGGCCCGTGCGGCTCCGAGAGCGTGCCCGCCGCCGCGGCCGAGGTCTCCGAGGCGCGTACGGACCTGGTGGCGGTGCGCCGCCGGGGCGCGGGAACGGACCTGGCCCCCAATGCCTGATCCCGGTTACGACGTCGCCGAGCTGCGCGCCCTGGACCGGCAGCACGTCTGGCACCCCTACGGCCCCATGCCGGGCCGTCAGGAGCCGCTGGTCGTGGAGTCCGCGTCCGGGGTCCGGCTGCGGCTCGCCGAGGAGGCGCACGGGCAGCGCGAGCTGGTCGACGGCATGGCTTCCTGGTGGTCGGCGCTGCACGGCTACCGCCACCCGGTCCTGGACGAGGCCGTGCGCGGCCAGCTGGACCGGATGAGCCATGTGATGTTCGGCGGGCTCACCCACGAGCCCGCCGTCCGGCTCAGCGTCAAGCTCGTGGAGATCACCCCCGAGCCGCTCCAGCACGTCTTCCTCAGCGACTCCGGCTCGGTCTCGGTCGAGGTCGCCATCAAGATGTGCCTCCAGTACTGGAAGTCGGTCGGGCAGCCGCGCAAGCAGCGGCTGCTGACCTGGCGCGGCGGCTACCACGGCGACACCTGGCAGCCGATGTCGGTGTGCGACCCGGACGGCGGCATGCACTCGCTGTGGTCCGGCCGGCTGCCGGAGCAGGTCTTCGCGGACGCGCCGCCCACCGGGTACGACGCGGAGCCGGACGAGGCGTACATACGCCATCTGCGGGAGCTGATCGCGCGCCACGCCGACGAGGTGGCGGCGGTGATCGTCGAGCCGATGGTGCAGAACGCGGGCGGGATGCGGTTCCACTCCCCCGCCTATCTGCGGGTGCTGCGCGAGCTGTGCGACGAGCACGGCGTGCTGCTGGTGTTCGACGAGATCGCCACCGGCTTCGGCCGCACCGGCACGCTCTTCGCCTCCGAGCACGCCGCCGTCTCCCCCGACGTGCTGTGCGTGGGCAAGGCGATGACCGGCGGCTACCTGTCGATGGCCGCGACGCTCTGCACCACCCGGGTGGCCGAGGGCATCTCCTCGGGCGAGGTCCCGGTCCTGGCGCACGGCCCGACCTACATGGGCAACCCGCTGGCGGCATCGGTCGCCTGCGCCTCGATCGACCTGCTGCTCTCCCAGGACTGGCAGGGCGAGATCAAGCGCCTGGAGACGGGCTTGCGCGAGGGACTGGGCGAGCTGGCGGGGACGCCCGGAGTGAAGGACGTCCGCGTCCTCGGCGCCATCGGCGTCGTCCAGCTCGATCACGACGTGGACATGGCGGCGGCGACCCGGGCGGCGGTCCGCGAGGGCGTGTGGCTGCGCCCGTTCCGCGACCTCGTCTACACGATGCCGCCGTATGTGACGAACGACGAGGACCTGGCGCGCATCTGCCGTGCCGTGGGCGCTGCGGCTCGGGAGGGCTGATGACGGTTCTGGTAGTGAGCGGTACGGGGACGGAGATCGGCAAGACGGTCGTCACCGCGGCAGTCGCCGCGCTGGCGCGCGCCGCCGGACGCACGGTCGCCGTCCTCAAGCCGGCCCAGACCGGGGTCGCCCCCGGCGAGCACGGCGACGTGGCGGAGGTGCTGCGTCTGGCGGGCGACGACATCACGGGCGCCGAACTCGCCCGCTTCCCCGAGCCGTTGGCCCCCAACACGGCCGCACGGCGGGCCAAGATGGCGGCCGTACGCCCCGAGCAGGTCGCCGAGGCGGCCGAGAAGCTGGCCGCCGAGCACGATCTGGTCCTCGTGGAGGGCGCGGGCGGGCTCCTGGTCCGCCTCGACGACGAGGGCAACACCCTCGCGGACGTGGCCCGGCTGCTCGGCGCTCCCGTCCTGGTCGTCACCCCGGCCGGCCTCGGCACGCTGAACATGGCGGCGCTGACCGGCGAGGCGCTGCGGGCCCGGGGCCTTGAGTGCGCGGGCGTGGTGGTGGGCAGCTGGCCCGCCGAGCCGGACCTGGCGTCCCGCTGCAACCTGGCGGACCTGCCGGAGTCCGCCGGCTCGCCGCTGGTGGGCCTGGTGCCGGAGGGGGCCGGGCAGCTCTCGGGCGCCGACTTCCGCGCGGCGGCGCCGGGTTGGCTGGGTCCGGAGCTCGGCGGCGTCTGGAGTCTGTGATGGCGGTCTTACGGGCGCGGCTGCGCCAGATCGTCGTCGACTGTGCCGCCCCGGACCGCCTGGCGCGGTTCTGGGCGGCGCTGCTCGGCGGGACGCCGGTGGTCCGCGACGCGGGCTGGGCGTACCTCGACGCACCCGGCACCGCGCGGCTCGCCTTCCAGCGGGTGCCGGAGGAGAAGGCGGGCAAGAACCGGCTCCACCTGGACCTGGCGGTGGAGGACGTGGCCCGCGCCCGGGCCGCCGCGGTGCGCCTCGGCGCCCGGCCGGTGGGCGCGACGGTGACGGACGCCCAGGGGGCGTTCCAGGTGATGCGCGACCCGGAGGGGAACGAGTTCTGCTTCGTGAGCGGCTGACGGCCGTCCCCCGACACGAGGGGACGGGGCCGCGTACGGGTGACGCGGGGCCGGGGCGGGGACAATCACTGTGTCCGCTCCGCCCGTTCTCCCGCCCGTCGTTGGAGGGTTCCCTCATGGAGAAGCGCGCCAAGATCGCCCCGGACGCCGTGCACCATCCCCTGTTCGCCCGCTTCTACGGCCGGTTCAGCGAGACGACCGACCAGAAGGCGGGTGTCACCGCACACCGCCGCGAGCTGCTGGCCGGGCTCTCCGGCCGGGTCATCGAGATCGGCGCGGGCAACGGCCTCAACTTCCCGCACTATCCGGGCGGTGTCTCCGAGGTGGTCGCCATCGAGCCCGAGCGCGGGCTGCGCGCTCTGGCCGTCCGGGCGGCGCTGCGCGCGGACGTGCCGGTCGACGTGGTGCCCGGAGCGGCCGAGGCGCTGCCGGTCAAGAGCGAGGCGTTCGACGCGGCCGTGGTCTCGCTGGTGCTGTGTTCCGTACGCGATGTGGACCGTTCGCTGGCCGAGATCCGCCGGGTCCTGCGTCCCGGCGGCGAGCTGCGGTTCTACGAGCACGTGCGGGCCGAGGGCCGGGCCCTCGCGGCAGTCCAGCGCGCGGTGGACCGGACCCTGTGGCCGCTGCTCCTCGGCGGCTGCCACACCTCGCGCGACCCGGTGGCGGCGATCGAGGCGGCGGGCTTCGAGATGGTCGGGTTCCGGCGGCTGCGGGTGCCCGAGAAGGGGCCGCGGCACCCGGCGTCGCCGCATGTGCTCGGCACGGCACGCCGCCCGGACGCCGACTGACCCTGCCCGGCTGGTCCCTGCCCGGCTGATCCCTGCGCGGCTGGTCCCTGCCCGGCTGGTCCCTGCCCGGCTGGTCCCCTCCAGGTCTGGGGGATCTCTTCCAGGTCCGGATGGGGGGGATCTCTTCCTGAGGTGGATCTCCTGCCTCCGCCGGATGGCCCCGGCCGGTCCGCGCCTCTACCCTCGTATGCCGTACGGGAGTCGGTTCAGCCATGACGCAACGACCCGGGAGGCGGCCTTGTCCACAGCTGCAGCGGCCACAGCGGCAACGGAAGGGGCCGCCGCGCGGGCCCGGGCGCTGACCAAGGCGTACGGCACGGGCGAGACGACCGTCCTGGCGCTCGACTCGGTCGACGTGGACATCGCGCGCGGCCGGTTCACCGCGGTCATGGGCCCGTCGGGGTCGGGCAAGTCCACCCTGATGCACTGTCTGGCCGGGCTCGACTCGGTCTCGGCCGGCCAGGTGTGGCTCGGCGACACCGAGATCACCGGGCTCAAGGAGCGCGAGCTGACGAGGCTGCGGCGGGACCGGATCGGCTTCATGTTCCAGTCCTTCAACCTGCTGCCGACGCTCACCGCCGCCGAGAACATCACGCTGCCGATGGACATCGCCGGGCGCAAGCCCGACCAGGAGTGGCTGGAACAGGTCATCGACACGCTCGGGCTGCGCGACCGGCTGCGGCACCGGCCCGCCCAGCTCTCCGGCGGCCAGCAGCAGCGGGTGGCGTGCGCGCGGGCGCTGGCGTCCCGCCCGGAACTGATCTTCGCGGACGAGCCGACCGGCAACCTCGACTCGCGGGCCGGGGCCGAGGTGCTCACGTTCCTGCGGGAGGCGGTGGACCGGCTGGGGCAGACGGTGGTCATGGTCACCCACGACCCGGTCGCGGCGGGCCGAGCCGACCTGGTGCTGTTCCTGGCCGACGGGCGGATCGTCGACGAGATGCCCCGGCCCACGGCGGAGGCGGTCCTGGACCGGCTGCGGCTCTTCTCCGGCGGCGCCGGAACGGAGGCAGCCACCGCGGAGGACGACCGCTCCCGGGACGACGCCCGCTCCCCGGAAGGCGCCAGTTCCCGGGACGACGCCCGCTCCCCCGGCCTCGGCCATGCGCCGGGCGACGACCGTTCTCCGGACGGCGACCGTTCCCCGGACGGCGAGCGTTCCCCGGACGGCGAGCGTTCCCCGGACGGCGACCGTTCCCCGGGCGACGTCGAGGACGACGACACCCCCGGCTTCGACCCGCTGCGCAAGGGCTGAGCGGCCGTGCTGAAGGCGACCCTGCGCAGCTTCCTCGCCCACAAGGGACGGCTGCTGCTGTCCGCGCTCGCGGTGATCCTCTCGGTGGCGTTCGTCGCCGGTTCACTGATCTTCTCCGACACCGTGGCCCGTACCTTCGACCGGCTCTTCGCCTCGACGTCCGCCGACGTGACGGTCGGGCCGCCCAAGGGGCTCGACGAGCGGGTGCCGTCCGGGGTGACCCGTACGGTCCCAGCCTCGCTCGCCGCGCGGATCGCGGGCGTCGACGGCGTGGCCGCCACACACGTCGACGCGGCCGTCCAGAACATCACCGTCGTCGACAGCGCCAACGAGTCGGTCGGCCCGACCACCGGTGCCCCGACCATCGCCACCAACTGGTACGTCACCGACCGCAGTCCGGTGAAGCTGACCAGCGGCCACGAGCCGCACGGCCCCGGCGAGGCGCTGCTGGACAAGGACACCGCCGACAAGAAGCACGTCCGCGTCGGGGACCGGCTCACCGTGCTCGCCCAGCCCGGTTCCTTCAAGGTCGAGGTCGTCGGCATCGCCACCTTCACCACCACCAACCCCGGTGCGGCGCTGCTGTTCCTGGACACCCCGACCGCGCAGACCCGGCTCCTGGGCAAGGCGGACGCCGCCACCGCCATCTCGGTGGACGCGGCCGCCGGCGTGTCGGACGAGGTGCTCAAGCAGCGCGTCACGGCGGCCGTCGGCGGCTCGTACGAGATCAAGACGGCCGCCCAGCAGGCCAAGTCGGCCGCCGACGAGCTGGGCGGATTCCTCGATGTCATCAAGTATGTGATGTTGGGATTTGCCGGCGTCGCCACGCTCGTGGGCATTTTCCTGATCGTCAACACCTTCTCCATGCTGATCGCCCAACGCACCCGCGAACTCGGCCTGTTGCGGGCGCTCGGCGCGGACCGGCGGCAGGTGCGCCGGTCGGTGCTGCTCGAAGCGCTGCTGCTCGGCCTGGTCGGCTCCACGCTCGGCCTCGGCGCCGGGATCGGGCTGGCCGCCGGACTGATGGCGCTCATGGGCGCGTTCGGGATGAAGCTCAGCACCGCCGAGATGGTGATCGGCTGGGGGACGCCGGTGGCGGCGTACGCGGTGGGCGTCGGCGTGACGTTCGTCGCCGCGTATCTGCCCGCGCGCCGGGCCGCCAGGGTCTCCCCGATGGCGGCGCTGGCGGACGCCGAAGTCCAGGGCGTGGGGCGGCCGTTGCGGGTGCGGGCCGTGGTGGGCGCGGTGCTGACGGTGGCGGGCGCGGCCGCGCTGACGGGGTGCGTCACGTCCACGAGGACCGCGACCGCCTCCTCGCTGCTCGGGCTCGGCGTGGTGCTCACGCTGATCGCGACCGTGGTGGCCGGGCCGCTCCTGGTCCGCCCGGTGATCCGGGTGCTGGGCGCCGCCTTCCCCCGCCTGTACGGCCCGGTGGGCCGGATGAGCCAGCGCAACGCGCTGCGCAACCCGCGCCGTACGGGCGCTACCGCCTCCGCCCTGATGGTGGGCATCGCCCTGGTGGCCGGGCTCTCGGTGGCCAGCGCCTCCATGACCAAGTCGTTCGACCAGCAGATCGACAAGACGCTGGGCGCCGACTTCGTCGTGCAGAACGGCAACTTCCAGCCGTTCCCGCAGGAGATCACCGACAAGGTGCGCGCGGTGAAGGGGACGGAGACCGTCGTCCGCCAGCGGTTCGCGCCGCTGCGGCTGACGCTGCCCGACGGAAAGACCCGCGAGACGACCGCGTCCGGCTACGACCCCCAGCTCGACGACGTCGCCCATGTCGTCTATACGGCGGGCGGTTCGGCCGAGGCGCTCACCCCCGGCAACCTGGCGATGGACCGTACGTACGCGCACGACCACCGCGTCCGCCTCGGCGACACCCTGCCCGTCACCTTCGCCACCGGCGGCAGAGCGCGGCTGCGGGTGGCCGCCCTGACCGACATGGACACCTCGGGCGGCTTCGGCGTGGAGGGCGGGGTGTTCATGGGTCTGGCCACCGTGGAGCGCTATCTTCCGGGCGGCCAGGACGCGGCGGTGTACGTCAACGCGAGCGGCGGCACCAGCGCGGGCGAGCTGCGCGCCGCGCTGGAGAAGACGCTGGATCCGTATCCGCAGGTGCAGGTGAGGGACCAGGCGGACTACAAGAAGCTGATCCGCGACCAGATCGCGGTGATGCTCTACCTGGTGTACGCGCTGCTGGGCCTGGCGATCGTCATCGCGGTGCTCGGCGTGGTCAACACCCTGGCCCTGTCGGTGGTGGAGCGCACCCGCGAGATCGGGCTGCTGCGGGCCATCGGGCTCTCGCGGGTCCAGCTGCGGCGCATGATCCGGCTGGAGTCGGTGGTGATCGCGGTGTTCGGGGCGCTCCTCGGACTCGTCCTCGGCATGGTGTGGGGCGTGGGCATCCAGCAGGTGCTCGCGCTCCAGGGCCTCAAGGCGTTCGCCGTGCCCTGGTCCACGGTGATCGCGGTCGCGGTGGGCGCGGCGGCCGTGGGCCTGCTGGCGGCGCTGCTCCCGGCGCTGCGCGCGTCGCGGATGAACGTGCTGGCGGCGATCGCGCACGAGTAGGGGGCGGGCCGAGTGGTTGCGGGGTGTTGGCCTGGCGCTGCGCGGGGGTGTTGGCCGTGCACTGCGGGGGTCTTGCCTGTGCGTTGCACGGCGTTGACCTGGTGATTTCGTGACGCTCGGGGCCTCCCCGAACCGTCATTTTGCCAGTGCTTTACCATGGGTGAACCCACCCACGACTGAAAGGTGTGAGCGTCCGCCCATGGGCGAGCCTCCCAGTACCCGTCCCCGTACCGGTACACGACATCGCGCGATCCTCCTGCCCCTGCCCGATCATGGGACGGAGGTGAACCGATGACCGAAGTGCTTCTGCTCGTGGTGGCCATGCTGCTGTCGCTGGCCTGCGGGGCCTTCGTGGCGGCCGAATTCTCCCTCACCACCGTGGAGCGCGGCGAGCTGGAGCGGGCCGTCGAACGCGGCGAGCGCGGCGCGAGCGGCGCCCTCAAAGCCGTCCGCAGCCTCACCTTCCAGCTCTCCGGGGCGCAGCTCGGCATCACCGTCACCAATCTGGTGATCGGCATGCTCGCCGAGCCATCGATCGCCAAGCTGCTCAGCGGCCCCCTCGGCTCGCTCGGCCTGTCCGGCTCCGCCGCCGGCTCGGTGGCGCTGGTCCTCGGCACGGCCCTGTCGACCGTCTTCCTGATGGTGGTCGGCGAGCTCGTCCCGAAGAACTGGGCCATCTCCTCGCCCCTGGCGGTGGCGAAGGTCGTCGCCACGCCGCAGCGCGTCTTCAGCTCGGCCTTCCGCCCCTTCATCAGCCACCTCAACAACACCGCCAACCACATGGTGCGCCGCCTGGGCCTGGAGCCCGCCGAGGAGCTGGCCTCCGCCCGCAGCCCGCAGGAGCTGGTCGCCCTGGCCCGCCACTCCGCCAAGGAGGGCGCCCTCGAAGCGGACACCGCCGAGCTCTTCGTCCGTACGCTCAACCTGGCGGAGCTCGACGCCGAGAACGTGATGACGCCCCGGGTGCAGGTCACCGCGCTGGAGGTGCACGCCACCGCGGAGGACGTCGCGAACGCCACGCGGGCGACGGGCCTGTCCCGCTTCCCCGTCTACCGGGGCAGCCTCGACACCGTCGTCGGCATCGCCCACATCAAGGACGTCCTCGCCATCCCCGCCGAACAGCGGCTGCGCCACCCGGTCACCGAGCTGCTGCGCGAGCCGCTGCTCGTACCGGAGACGCTGACCGTGGACCGGCTGCTGGACCAGTTGTACGGGCGGCGGACCATGGCCGTGGTCATCGACGAGTACGGCGGTACGGCCGGGGTCGTCACCATGGAGGACATCATCGAGGAGGTCGTCGGCGAGGTGCGGGACGAGCACGACCCGCACGAGACGTCCGACCTGGCCCGGGCGGGCGAGGACGCCGACGGGCGCGCGCTCTACTCGGCCGACGGCGCCGCCCGCACCGACCAGCTGGAGGCCATCGGGCTGCGCGTCCCCGAGGGCCCGTACGAGACGCTGGCGGGCCTGCTCGCCACCGGGCTCGGCCGGATCCCGGCCCGCGGCGACAGCGTGGAGCTGGGCGGCTGGCGGCTCGACGTCGTCGACGCGTCCGGCCGCCGCGCCGCCCGCGTCCTGCTGCACGCGCCGCTGCGCGGGGACGGGGAGGACGACGGGGCGGACGAGGGCGGTGGCTCCCGTCGCCGCCGGGACGGGCGGGGCGGCCATCGCCACCACCTCCGCCACCAGCTCCGCGACCGCCACCGTCGTCGCGACGACGACGGGCGGCCGGACAGCGACAGGCAGCCGGACGACGGGGCCGGGCAGGACGACAAGGGAGCCGGCCGATGACCGTCGTCCAACTGCTGATCGGTCTGGCGACGCTGGTCGTCAACGCCTTCTTCGTCGGCGCCGAGTTCGCGCTGATCTCCGTCCGCCGCAGCCAGATCGAGCCGCTCGCCGATCAGGGCAACCGCCGTGCCCGCAGCGTGATCTGGGGGCTCGAACACGTCTCCGCGCTGATGGCGGCGGCGCAGCTGGGCATCACGCTGTGCACCCTGGTGCTCGGTGTGGTCGCAGAGCCCGCCATCGAGCATCTCCTGGAGCCGGTGTTCCACCTGGTCGGGGTGCCCGACAGCGCGGCTCGCCCGGTCTCCTTCTTCATCGCGCTGGCGCTCGCCACCTATCTCCACATGCTGCTCGGCGAGATGGTGCCGAAGAACATCGCGCTGGCCGAGCCGGCCAGGACCGCGCTGCTGCTCGGCCCGCCGCTGGTGACGCTCGCCCGGGCGCTGCGCCCGGTGATCTTCGCGATCAACGCCTTCGCCAACACCCTGCTCAAGCTGTTGCGGGTGGAGACGAAGAACGAGGTCGCGGCGACGTTCTCCGACGACGAGCTGGCCCGGATGGTCCGGGACGCGGGCGACGCCGGGCTGCTCGACGGCCGTGCCGCCGAGCGCTTGCACGACGCCCTGGAGCTGGGGCGGCGTCCCGTACGGGACGTGGTCGTCCCGCTGGAGAAGGTCGTGCACACGCCGGTCGGCACGACCCCGGAGGAGCTGGAGCGGCTCGCCGCCCTGTCGGGCTTCTCCCGCTTCCCGGTCGTGGACGCGGGCAACCGCATCCTCGGCTATCTGCACGTCAAGGACGCGCTCGACGCGATGCCGCGCGACGTGCCGTTCCCGGTGACGGCCCTGTGGCCGATCGCCCGGGTCCGGACCGCGACACCGCTCGACGACGTACTGACCGCCATGCGCCGCAGCCGTACGCACCTCGCGGCGGTGCTCGACGAGGACGGACGGCTGGCGGGGCTGGTGACGATGGAGGACGTCCTGCGCGAGCTGGTCGGCAGACCGGACACGGCGTAGGACGGACGCGCGGGGCGCCCTGGGCGGACGGAGAGCGGGCGCCCGGGGCGGCGGGGGCGCCGCCTATACAACGGGCTTGGCGGCGCTTTCGGTTCCCGGGATGGGCGCCGGCTTGGCGGGGGCGTCGGGTGCCGTGGTCTCGGTGAGGCCCGGGCCCGGTCGCCCCAGGCCCGACGAGCCGATGGCCATCAGCACGGAGAGCAGCGTGGCCAGGCCCGCGGTGGCGAGCGCCGCCTTCCAGTCCACGTCGAACAGGTTGGTCGCCCCGGCCGTCAGGACCGCCGCGAGCGACTGGGCGAACGTCCGGATGGCCCGCTCGGCAGTGGCCTTCCAGAAGGCTTTGGTGAACATGGAACGCTCGCTCTCTCGTGCGGGGTCACGTGTATGGATACGTAAGTGATCTGAGTACACAACGATCTGAGTACACAAGTGAACTGGATACAAGGGGAGTTGAGGTGTTCCTGGCATACCGCGGAACGCACCGCGCCGACAGGTCCCGGGAGACATGGATCGGCCGCTTTCGCCTGCACGGCGCGCCATGGCCGCGGTGAACGCCGCCTGTAGGGACGCGCGGCAGGTGGGGGCGGAGGGGTCAGAGTGCCGTCGCCGCCAGCCACGCTTCGAGTACCTCACGCTCGCCCGTGACCGCGAACTCCTCGTCGCCGGGCGCCCTGCGCCCGTACACGAGCAGCAGCAGGTCGCCCACCGCGCCCTCGACGGTGACGGTGGCGTCGCCCTCCGGCGCGGCGGACCCGCCGGCGCCGCGTGCGGCGTTCTCCCAACGGAAGCCGTTGCCATCGCCGCTTCCGCCGCCGAGGACCACCGTCCAGGCGGCGCCCGTGTCGGTGGCGTGCAGCCGCAGGGATGCGCCGTCACGGGCGGGCGCCGCGACGGACTCCGCGGGCCGTCCGAAGAACGGCCGGTTCTCCAGGAACTCCTCGATGCCGTCGGCCGCCGTACAGGCCTCGATACGCGGCGTACGCCCCAGCGCCAGCTCGGCGTCCGCGAGGTGCACCACGGCCTCGAAGAGCAGGTGCCGGGCGAAGAAACGGACGTGCTGGTCGGCGCCGGGCGACCACATCGGGGTCTCGGGGTCGGCCGAGCGCAGCGCCCTCAGCGACTCCTCGGCCGCGGCCGCCAGCCACTCCGGACAGTCCTTCTCCTCGTCCGGCAGCTCCAGCGGCACGTCCCGCGCCCAGACGCGCTCGCTGACCCGGTGGCGTACGAGATGGGCGGTCCAGTGGTGCGTGGTGCCGTGGTGGCGGGTGAGGTCGGCGAGGGTCCAGCCCGGGCACGTGGGCACCTCGGTCGCGGGGTCGGCGTCCCGCACGGTCTCGACGAACCGCCGCACGTGCGCCTCGATCGCGTCGCAGTACAGCTCGTGCTGGTCCTCGTCGAGCCCGAAGCCGTCCCCGACCTTGAGGAGGTCGTCGCGCCAGGGCCCGGGCGGTTCGCGCAGCGCCGCCGCCCGGAACAGCGCGGCCAGCCGGCGCCGATCGGCGGGAGCGAGCCGGTCCAGGACGTACGCGCTCCCCTCCAGCCACTTCACCGCGGTATCGGGGTCGAGCACGTCGTCCGCGCAGGTGTCCACGGCGACGACCAGCCCCGCCAACGCCTCCGCCAGCGCCTGTTCGAGCGCCTCGCTCATCCGCTTCCCCTCGCCGTCGCCACCCGGACCGCGTGACACTACCGCGCGGTACGATCACTCCGCCATGGAGATGAATGCCAGCTACACAAGCTTTGTCGCACTCGGCGATTCCTTTACCGAGGGCATGTCCGACCTCCTGCCCGACGGCTCCTACCGCGGCTGGGCGGATCTGCTCGCCGCCCGGCTCGCCGCCCGCACCCCCGGCTTCCGTTACGCCAATCTCGCCGTACGCGGAAAGCTCATCGGCCAGATCGTCGAGGAGCAGGTCGAGCCCGCGGCTGAGATGCGCGCGGACGTGGTGACCCTGGTGGGCGGGCTCAACGACGCCCTGCGGCCCAAGTGCGACATGGGCAGGGTGCGCGGACTCCTCACCGAGGCCGTCGAAAAGCTGGCGCCGTCCTGCGGCCGACTCGTCCTGATGCGCAGCCCCGGCCGCAAAGGCCCGGTGATGGAACGCTTCCGCCCCCGTATGGAAGAGCTCTTCTCCCACATCGAAGACCTCGCCGCCAAGCACGACGCGGTCGTCGTCGACCTGTACGGCGCTGCCGTGCTCGGAGATCCGCGCCTGTGGGACGTCGACCGGCTCCATCTGACCGGCGAGGGGCACCGCCGGGTGGCCGAGGCGGTCTGGCAGAAGCTCGGACTCCCGGCCGAGGACGACTGGCTGGCCCCGCTGCCGTACGGGCCGCAGCCGCGCTGGGCGACGCGCCGGGTGGCCGACGCGCGGTTCGCCCGGCAGCACCTCGCCCCGTGGATCGGCCGCCGCCTCACCGGCAGGTCCTCGGGCGACGGCCGCCCGGCGAAACGCCCGGAACTCCTCCCGTACGACACGTCCCCACCGGCGGACCGGGGCCCGAGCACGGCGTCCGGCGACGTGACCGCGCTCTCGTAGCAAGCCACAAACCAGACCGGGGCGCTGGCCTGCAGAAATCGCCAGTAGAATCTGGACACGTGACTGCTGTGTCTGCGAAGCCTCGCATCCCCAATGTCCTGGCCGGCCGCTACGCCTCCACGGAGCTGGCCGTCCTCTGGTCCCCCGAGCAGAAGGTGAAGCTGGAGCGTCAGCTCTGGCTCGCCGTGCTGCGCGCGCAGAAGGACCTCGGGATCGAGGTGCCGGACGCCGCCCTCACCGACTACGAGCGCGTACTCGACCAGGTCGACCTCGCGTCGATCGCCGAGCGCGAGAAGGTCACCCGCCACGATGTGAAGGCGCGGATCGAGGAGTTCAACGCCCTCGCCGGGCACGAGCAGGTCCACAAGGGCATGACCTCCCGCGACCTGACCGAGAACGTCGAGCAGCTCCAGATCCGGCTCTCCCTGGAGCTGATGCGCGACCGGACCGTCGCGGTCCTCGCCCGGCTCGGCAAGCTCTCCGGCGAGTACGCGGAGCTGGTCATGGCGGGCCGCTCGCACAACGTCGCCGCGCAGGCCACCACCCTGGGCAAGCGCTTCGCCACCGCCGCCGACGAGCTGCTCGTCGCCTACGGCCGCCTGGAGGAACTGCTCGCGCGCTACCCGCTGCGCGGCATCAAGGGCCCGGTCGGCACCGCCCAGGACATGCTCGACCTGCTCGGCGGCGACGCCACCAAGCTCGCCGAGCTCGAACAGCGCATCGCCGGACACCTCGGCTTCGCCCACGCCTTCACCTCCGTCGGCCAGGTCTACCCCCGCTCGCTCGACTACGACGTCGTGACCGCCCTGGTGCAGCTCGCCGCCGCGCCCTCCTCGGTCGCCAAGACGATCCGACTGATGGCCGGACACGAGCTGGTGACCGAGGGCTTCAAGCCCGGCCAGGTCGGCTCGTCCGCGATGCCGCACAAGATGAACACCCGCTCCTGCGAGCGCGTCAACGGCCTGATGGTCATCCTGCGCGGCTACGCCTCGATGACCGGCGAGCTCGCCGGCGACCAGTGGAACGAGGGCGACGTCTCCTGCTCGGTCGTCCGCCGCGTGGCGCTGCCCGACGCGTTCTTCGCCTTCGACGGCCTGCTCGAGACCTTCCTCACCGTGCTCGACGAGTTCGGCGCCTTCCCCGCCGTCGTGGCCCGCGAGCTGGACCGTTACCTGCCGTTCCTCGCCACCACCAAGGTGCTGATGGCGGCGGTACGCGCCGGGGTCGGCCGCGAGGCCGCGCACGAGGTCATCAAGGAGCACGCCGTCGCGTCCGCGCTGGCCATGCGTGAGCAGGGTGCCGAACGCAACGAACTCCTCGACAAGCTGGCCGCCGACGACCGCATGCCGCTAGACCGCGCCCAGCTCGACGCCCTGATGGCCGACAAGCTGTCCTTCACCGGCGCCGCGGGCGACCAGGTCGCCGTTCTGGTCTCCCGCATCGAGGAGATCGTCAAGCAGCACCCGTCCGCCGCCGCGTACACCCCCGGCTCGATCCTCTGACCGCGCCCACCCCCTCCCACGGGTCTTCCCGATGACTCCCGAGGAGCTCCAGGCCGCCCGCGACACCGTCATCCCCGACGTGGCCGCGGGCGGTCTCTCCGTGCTCTTCTGCGGCATCAACCCGAGCCTGATGTCCGGCGCCACGGGCCACCACTTCGCCCGCCCGGGCAACCGGTTCTGGCCGGTGCTGCACCTCTCGGGCTTCACCCCGCGCCTGCTGAAGCCCTGGGAACAGAACGAGTTGCTCACCTACGGCCTCGGCATCACCAACGTCGTCGCCCGCGCCACCGCCCGAGCCGACGAGCTGAGCGCCGAGGAGTTCCGCGAGGGCGGCCGCATCCTCACCGCCAAGGTCGAACAACTCCGCCCGCGCTATCTCGCCGTGGTCGGCGTCACCGCCTACCGCACCGCCTTCGACGACCGCAAGGCCCGGATAGGCCCCCAGACCCGCACCATCGGCGACACCCGCGTCTGGGCCCTCCCCAACCCCAGTGGCCTCAACGCCCACTGGACGGCCCAGACGATGGCCGAGGAATACGGCCGACTCCGAGCAGCAGCGGAAGCCGACGCCAACCCGAACCCCGCCTGACGCCCGACGGTCCGGCTATCTGGCTGCCCAGCGATCTACCTGCCCGGCGGTCTGCCTGCCCGCCGATCTGGCCACGGGGCAACCGGGCAACCGGGGAGCAACGCCAGTCCGGAACAACGGCACCCCGGAACAGCTCCTCATCACCCCGCTGCTGTCGGCCCCCGCCTGCGCAGACGGATGTCCGTGTCCATGGCGTAGCTCTGCGTCCAGGTGCGGCCCGCGTCCGACTTCCAGGTGACGTGCGCCGTCGAGATCGCCACTTCCACCTTGACCCGGTCCACGGTCATCGAGCGGTCGCCGTCCCTTACGTCCCCCCGACGCAGGTCCTGCGCCCTGACCGACACGGGCTCGCTCGGCGCCAGGTTCTCCGCTTCGTCCGCCGCCCGCACCAGCGCGGCCGCCAGCTCCCGGGCCTGTGCGGGGGTGAACTCGCCGACCGACGCCTCACCACCGCCCGCGTAGCCGGTCATCTGCACCACGCCGTCCGCCACGACGGACACTTCCGTCGTACCGCCACCCAGATCCGCCACTGCGTACGTCATCACGATCTCCTCACCCGCCGGCAAGAGACGGCGACGCACCAGGACGTTACGCCACGCCTGGCCGCCTGCCCGTCACCCGGCAGGCTCGCACTCGCCGCCTATGGCGGATCGACCTCCGTCACCACCGCCATCAGCTGGAACTCCAGTTCCGTGTCCCACTGCGAGACCCCGACGGCGACCCAGCGGCCGTCCGTCCGCCAGAGGTGGAGGTAGGGGACGCTGTTGCTCAGGTCGCCCCACGGCTCGGCTATCTCCTCTCCTTCCATGCCCCGGGTCAACAGGCTCCAGAGGCTGAACATCTGTGCCGCGCCCCACCGCTGGCTCAGCAGCATGGCCAGGGCCTCGCACTCCGCCTCGTACTGCTCCTGCACTTCGACACGTCTGCTGCCGTCGTCGTCCCAGAAGTCCTCGCTGGTGGCGAGCTCCACGAGGTGGTAGCCGGGTCCGCTGGTGGTCGCCCCCGACCTGCCGCGCTCCGCGGGGAAGTCGCGGACGCGCAGCAGGTCGATGACTTCGAGATGCCGTGCGGTGGTCATGCAGTCAGTAAACCCGCCGCCACTGACAATTGGCCTCTCAAGCGTCCCGCCGCCGCAGCGCCCACCAGCCCGCCACCACGGCCAGCCCGCTCCACGCCGCGAGCACCGCCATGCCGGTCCAGGCCGTCAGCGGCCCTTCCGGGTGGAGCAGCAGGATCTGCTGACCGGCCCGGTCCGGCAGGAAGTCCGCGGCACTGCCGCCCTGCGATACGTCCCCGACCACGAAGGGCACGATCAGGAACAGCGGTACGAGCAGGCTCATGGCGCCGGTGACACTGCGCAACAGGGCCCCGAGGCCCGCAGCCAGCAGGCTGAGCAGGGCAAGGTAGAAGGCACAGCCGACCACCGCGCGAAGTGCCCCGGGATCACCGATGCCTATGCCGAACCCCTTGTCCATGAGCGCCTGGCCGGACAGGAACGAGGTCAGACTGGTGACGAGCCCGACGACGAAGACAAGACCGCCGATCACGGCCAGCTTCGCCCCGTAGAACAGCCCCCGGTTGGGCACGGCGCCGAGCGAGACGCGTATCCCCCCGTTCTTGTACTCCGCCGCCATCGCTATCGCCCCGAAGGTGAGCGCCGCCATCTGCCCGAAGTTCAGGCCGTAGTACGAGAACAGGATGGGCTCGAAGTCGGTGCTGTCGGGCTCCGGGCGTCCCAGCGTGGCGCAGACCAGAATGGTCAGTCCGGCTGTCGCCAGGAACACCGATATCAGCGAGCCGACGAGAGACCGCAGCGAGCGGACCTTGATCCACTCGGCGTGGAGAACTGCGGGGAACGACACGGCCTATACCTCCTGGTCGATGGTCGAACGGCCAGAACGGCCAGAACATCCAGAACGGTCATCATGGTCAGAATGGGTTGACTGGCGGGAAGAAGCGGGAGGGTTGGGGCTGTCGGTGCTGTCCGACGAAACGGATGCGAACTCCGCCTCGTCTGCCGTGAGGTCGAGATAGGCCTGCTCCAGCGTCGCCTCCTCGGTCGCGAGTTCCAGGATCGGGATGCCGTCCGCCGCGGCGATCGGTCCCACGTCCTCGACCCGTGCGCCCTCGACGATCCACCGGCCGTCCTCACCTTGGACGGGGACAAAGCCCCGGGAGGTCAGCAGGGTGCGCAGGCGGGTGCCTTCGGTGGTCCGCAGACGCACTCTCGGCTGGATGCGCGAGTCGATGAAGTCCTGCATGGGCGTGTCCGCCAGTAGCCGTCCACGGCCGAGGACGACCAGGTGATCGGCGAACGAGGCGGTCTCGTTCATGAGATGGCTGGAGACCAGGACGGCTCGGCCCTGTCGCGCCAGGTCACGCATCAACTCCCTTATCCAGATGATCCCTTCCGGGTCGAGGCCGTTGGAGGGCTCGTCGAGGATCAGCACCGAGGGGTCGCCGAGCAGGGCCGCGGCGATTCCGAGCCGCTGGCGCATACCGAGGGAGAAGGTCTTGATGCGTCGGCTCGCGACACGGGCGATGCCCGCCGCTTCCAGCACGTCGTCGACCCGTCGGGCCGGTATTCGATTGCTGGCGGCGAGGGCGCGCAGATGGTTCCGTGCGGTGCGCGAGCCGTGTGCGGCCTGGGCGTCGAGGAGCGCGCCGACGTGGCGCAGCGGCTCGTCGTATTCCGCGTACGGGCGCCCGCCGATGGTGGCGGTGCCCGACGTCGGCCGGTCCAGGCCCAGGACGAGCCGCATGGTGGTGGACTTGCCGGCGCCGTTGGGGCCGAGGAAGCCGGTGACCTGGCCGGGCCGCACGCTGAATGTCAGGCGGTCCACGGCGCGGGTGGTTCCGTACTCCTTGGTGAGCTCTTGGACGTCGATGCTGGTCATGTCTCAACATTCGCCGTCGCGGCAGGTCCCGGGCCTCCCCCGTGCGTGGGGACCGTCTCCCCCGTGCGGGGGAGCCGCGGTGATCCGGACGCTGGCACGATGGCGACATGTTCCGCTTTCTCCGCCCGCTGGGCCGCTCCGTGACGTACACGCGATGGCTGCATCTGTCGATGCCCGTTGCGGTGTACGGCATTTGGCTGTTCATTGATATGGAAAAGCCTTATGTCCCGTTTCTCGCCCTGCTGTTGATAGGGCTGATACCGGCCGTGCGCCTGGCCGAGGGAATGCAGGTCCAGTTGCTCGTCGTGCCCAAGGAGCGGGGGCGGCACGACGCGACGGTCTCCGCGGCGCCGTCAGCGAGTTGGGGCGAGCGGTGGCGGACGGTCGTGTGGCTGGAGATCCGTCTGGGGCTCGCGCTGGCGACCATGGTGATATCGGTGTGGCTCCCCGTGACCACCTACGAGCTGCTGACCGCTCCCTTGGGGCACGGGGCGAGCGAGATCCCCGTCCTGCGCGACACGGCACCGCACTGGTGGTGGTGGCTACTGGCTCCGGTGCCCGTGGTCCTCATGCTCGTCTGTGTCGCGGCCGTCGGAGAGCTGGACGCCTCCCTCGCCCGGCGGCTGCTCGGCCCGTCGAAGGAGGAGCGGCTGACCGCGCTGGAGGAGCGGACGGAGCGGCTGCTCGAACGCAATCGGATCGCCCGCGAGATCCACGACTCGATCGGGCACGCGCTGACCGTCGCCGTGGTGCAGGCCGGCGCTGCCCGTGCGGCGGGTGACCCGGCGTTCACCGCCCGGGCGCTGGCCGCGATCGAGGAGACCGGCCGGACGGCGCTGGACGACCTGGAGCGCGTTCTGCTCGTCCTGCGCGAGAGCGGCGGGCCGGTGGGGAAGCGGCCGACGCTCGACGAGGCCGACCGGCTGCTCGAATCGGCGCGGGCGTCGGGGGCGAGGGTGGAGTCCGAGTTCAGCGGCCCGCTGGCGTCGGTGCCGGGCCCGGTCTCCCGGGAGGGGTACCGGATCCTTCAGGAGGCGCTGACCAATGTGCTGCGGCACTCGGGATCGGTGCCCGTGCGGGTGCGGATAGCCGTGATGGGAGAGCGGTTGGAACTCGATGTGACGAACCCGCTGCCGGGTTCCCTACCGAGGGTGCAGGGTGGCAGCGGCCTGCGCGGCATACGCGAAAGGGCGGCGCTGCTGGGCGGCGAGGCCCGGTCGGGTCCGCACGAGGGGGAATGGAGGGTGCGCGTCCGGCTGCCGCTGGACGGCCTACGCTGACCGGATGCCGGTTACCGTTCTTCTCGTCGACGACGAACCCCTGGTCCGTGCGGGTCTGCGTGCCGTACTGGAGGCCCAGCCCGACATCGAAGTGGTGGGTGAGGCCGCCGACGGCGCCGCCGTCATCCCACTGGTGCGCCAGCTGCGCCCCGATGTGGTGGCGATGGATGTGCGGATGCCGTTGCTCGACGGGATAGAGGCCACTCGGGCGGTGCTGCGCACGGTGCAGGATCCGCCGAAGATCCTGGTGGTGACGACGTTCGAGAACGACGAGTACGTGTACGAGGCGCTGCGGGCCGGTGCCGACGGGTTTCTGCTGAAGCGGGCCCGCCCCGCCGAGATCGTGCACGCGGTGCGGCTCGTCGCGGAGGGCGAATCGCTGCTGTTCCCGGCCGCGGTCCGTTCGCTCGCGGCCGAGTACGGCAACCGGGACGCCCGGGCGGCGCTGGACAAGGCAGCGCTGACCGAGCGTGAGGCGGCCGTTCTGCGGCTGATGGCTCGCGGGCTCTCCAACGCGGAGATCGCCGCCCGGCTGATCGTCGGCACCGAGACGGTGAAGACCCATGTCAGCGCGATCCTGGCCAAGTTGGGCGCCCGGGACCGGACCCAGGCGGTGATCGCGGCGTACGAGTCGGGATTCGTGGCTCCGAGCTGATGCGCCTCCGTGACCGTCCGCCACTCGCCGTATACCTGACCAGCGAGTACGATCCGGCAGACACGCGTACGAGCTGGGAGGACACACGTTGGGGCGGCTGACCGGCGGGGATCCCTCTCTGCTGCGGCGGATCAATTCCGCGGTGGTTCTCCATGCGCTGCGTGGGGCGGAATCCCCCACTCTGACCGATCTGACCCGGATCACCGGTCTGTCGAGGCCGACGGTCGAGGGTGTGGTCGAGGGCCTCATGGAGGGCGGACTCGTCGTCGAGTCGGCTCCCGAGGAGGGCGAGGCGCGCCGTCAGGGGCGCCCCGCGCGCCGGTTCAGATTCCGGGCCGAGGCGGGCCATCTGCTGGGCATCGAGATCGGCCCGCACCGGGTGGCGGCGCTGCTGTCCGGGCTCGACGGACGGATCGTGGGCGCCGGGTCGCGCGAGGTGTCGGAGACGGCCTCCGCCGATGAGCGCCTGGAGAAGGTCAGAGCGACGGTGGCCGATCTGCTGCGGCGGGCCGGGGTGGCGCGGAGCTCGCTGCGAGCGGTCGGCGTCGGCAGCCCCGGCATCGTGGAGGCCGACGGCACCGTGCGGTTGGGGACGGCGCTGCCCGAGTGGACCGGTCTGCCCCTCGGCGAGCGGCTGCGGCGGTCCTTCCGCTGCCCGGTGCTGGTGGAGAACGATGCCAACGCGGCGGCGGTGGCCGAGCACTGGAAGGGCGCGGCGACCGACTCCGACGACATCGTCTTCGTACTGGCCGGGCTGAGCCCGGGAGCCGGGTCGCTGATAGGCGGGCGGCTGCACCGGGGCTTCGGCGGGGCGGCCGGCGAGATCGGCGCGCTGCATCTGCTGGGCCGCGACGTGACGCCGGAGAAGCTGCTGTCGACGACCGGGGAGCCGTTGCACCCGCTGGACGAGCAGGCGGTCGCCGATGTGTTCGCGCTGGCCAAGCGGGGTGACAGCGGTGCCCAGGAGGCGGTCGAGCGGTTCATCCAGCGGTTGGTCCACGATGTGGCGGCCCTGGTGCTGGCGCTCGATCCGGAGCTGGTGGTCGTCGGAGGCTGGGCGGCGGGGATCGACGGCGTACTCGATCCCTTGCGCCAGGAGCTGGCGCGGTACTGCCTGCGGCCGCCGCGCGTGACCCTCTCGCTGCTCGGCGAGGCGGCGGTGGCGACCGGTGCGCTGCGCCTCGCCCTCGACCATGTCGAGGAGCAGCTGTTCGCGGTCGAGGGCACGGTGACGGCTCGCCGCTGAGGGGGCGGGCACGCGGGCCGGCTGGCACGGAGGCGCTGCCCCGGGCCCGAGGGGCACAGCTGGGCCGCGCCCTCGCGCCGACCCGGGCGACGCACCAAGGCCGCGCCCGGCCCGCGATGACCGGGATCCCGCGCCCGCGTCGTACCAACCCGACCGGCGTCGCGCCAACCCAACCGGCGTCGTACCACCCCGACCCGCGTCGCGCCTACCCCCGCCCCTACGACGGACGGCCCGCCGCGAACCGTGCGGCGGGCCGTATCGAAGAGCGAAGAACAGGTCGGGCAGGGTCAGGACGCCTGGCGGTGGCCGTCGTCGCTGATCTGCACGTCACCCGAGTCGCCGAAGGTGAGGCGGCAGGTGTCGGCGCGGTAGGTCGCCACCGAGACGGCGACGGTCCGGCCGAGCGAGAAGTAGCGCGTGGTCACGACGAGGACGGGCGCGCCCGGCAGCCGGTCGAGCTCCTTCGCGTCGTCCGCGCGGGCCGAACCGAGCTCGACCGCGCGGTCCTGGCCCTCCAGGTCGAGACGCTGGAGCTCGCGCAGCACGCTGCGCGCGCGTGCCGGTCCGGACGGCGCGTCGATCGCGGTGAGCTCGGGCACCGAGGACGCCGGTACGTACAGGAGCTCGGCGGCGACGGGCTGGCCGTGCGTGGTGCGGATCCGGCGGACGGTGTGCACCTCTTCGAGCGGCTCGGTGTCGAAGAGCCGGGCCACCGCGAGCGGCGGCGTGCCGACGGCGCAGTCGACCGCCTGCCAGGCGTCAGCGGCGGTGCCGGGCCAGTCGTGCTGCTCTGCGCCGACAGAGACGCCCACGCGCGGCGGGGCGACGGTCGTGCCGACGCCACGGCGGCGCTGCAGCCTGCCTTCGAGTTCGAGCTGCTCCAGAGCCTGGCGGAGCGTGGCGCGCGCGACGCCGAAACGGGCGGCCAGTTCACGCTCGTTGGGCAGGATCTCTCCCACCGCGAAGTCCGAGTCGAGCGCCTCGCTCAGCACGGTCTTGAGGTGCCAGTACTTCGGCTCCGGCACCGTTTCCAGCTGCGTGGTCCCCACCCTGTCCTCCGCAATCGCCGTGCCCCGGCGGCTTTTCTGCGCCTTTGTTTATTAAAGGTTCCTGCACTAACTCTGCGACCATAGGGCGGCACACCCCCTTGGTCAAGACCAATCCTCGTTCCGTTACGGAACGAATCCGACCCCTGCCCCAGAGCGTTCACACGACGTTCGCGGTCCCGTGAGCGGGGCGCAGCAAAGCGCCCCGCGCCCGGATCCGGCGCGGGGCAGCGACTGCTGGGGCAGTTGGGCCTAACAGGGCGACTGGTCCAGGTACCCCTCGCGCTGCCCGCGCTTCCCATACCTTTCGCGCTCGTCTGCGACAAGTGCGGTCAGTTTGTCCGGGTTCCGTACGACATAGACGCAGCGGATACGGCCGTCCAGGACGTCGAGCTGCAGCACGCTGTCCGGCTTGCCGTCGTAGAGGACCAGCACCGCGGGGCCGCCGTTGATCTCCGTGACGCGGAAGTCACCCTCGGGCCCGCCCTCCCGCGACACCGCGTACAGGAAGCGTCCGACCTTGTCGGCGGATTCGATGATCCGCGTCGGGGCCTTGGACTTGCCGCCGCTGTCGCCGATGAAACGTACGTCGGGAGCGAGCAGGGAGAGCATGGAGTCCAGGTCGCCGCCGCCCGCGGCGGCCATGAAACGCTCGGTGAGGTCGCGGCGGTGGGCGGGGTCGACGTCGTAGCGCGGCTTGCGCTCGTCGACATGGCGCCGGGCGCGCCCGGCGAGCTGGCGCACGGCGGGCTCCGAACGGTCGAGGGTGGCCGCGATCTCCGCGAACGGGAAGCCGAACGCCTCACGCAGGACGAATACCGCCCGCTCCAGCGGCGAAAGGGATTCGAGGACCACCAGGACGGCGAGCGAGACGGAATCGGCCAGCATGGCCTGTTCGACGGTATCCGGTACGACGGGCCCGAAATCGGTCGAGATCAGCTCGGGCAGCCAGGGCCCGACATAGGCTTCGCGCCGCGCCTGGATCTGTCTGAGGCGGTCAATGGCGAGCCGCGTCGTGATCCGTACGAGGAACGCCCGCGGGTCGCGCACGTCGCCGCGGTCCTGCACCGACCAGCGCAGCCATGCCTCCTGCACCACGTCCTCGGCGTCGGTCACGCGGCCCAGCATGCGGTAGGCCACGCCCGTGAGGACGGACCTGTGGTCTTCGAAGACCTCGGCGGCGGTGGGGGCAGTCACCGCCCCATCCCAGCCGACCGACAACCGGCTGTCCAGAAGGCGCACCTCGCGTTGTTCGATTCTTCGCCCCGCGCGCGGTGTCCGGGACCCGCCTCTTGAACTCCAAGCTACCGAAGGGTAATTGTTGCTGACAGAGTGTCTACCGGATGCCCAGCAGGGTGCCCACCGCCGCCCGCGCGGCGCCGTCCGTCCACGACCGGGAGCAGCAGCATGGCCGAAGAGGTCTCCTTCACGATCGGCTCCCCCCGGGGCAGCCGCACCGTCACCGTCTCCTACCAACGGGCCGGTTCCGGCGAGCCGCTGCTCCTGCTGCACGGCATCGGCCACCACCGCCAGGCCTGGGACCCGGTGTTCGACCTACTGGCCGCCGAACGGGACGTCATAGCCGTGGACCTGCCCGGATTCGGCGAGTCCCCGGCGCTGCCCGACGGCCTCTCGTACGACCTGTCGACGGTCGTGCCGATGCTGGGCGCGCTCTGCGAGGAGCTGGGCGTCGAGCGACCGCACGTGGCGGGCAACTCCCTGGGCGGTCTGCTGGCCCTGGGGCTGGGGCGCGAGAAGCTCGTACGGTCGGTGACCGCCCTCTCCCCCGCCGGGTTCTGGAACCAGGCGGAGCGACGGTACGCCTTCGCGACGCTGACCGCGATGCGGCGAGGGGCGAAGCTGCTGCCGCTGCCGACCATCGAGCGGATGTCCCGGAGCGCGGCCGGGCGTGCGGCGCTCACGAGCACCATCTACGCGCGCCCCGGGCGCCGTTCACCCAAGGCCGTCGTCTCCGAGACGCTCGCGCTGCGCAACGCCACCGGCTTCGACGAGACCCTGGCCGCCGGGGTCGATGTCCGGTTCACCGACGACGTGGCCGGAGTTCCGGTCACCGTCGCCTGGGGCGCCAAGGACCGGCTGCTGATGCGCCGTCAGGGGATCCGTGCCAAGCACACCCTCCCCGGCGCCCGGCTGGTGCGGCTGCCCGGCTGCGGCCACGTCCCGATGAACGACGACCCCGCGCTGGTCGCGCGCGTCATCCTCGACACCAGCCGCTGAACCACCAGACGTGGAGCCACCACCCGCTGAACCGCCGGCCGCCGGGCCACCGCGCCCCGGGCGCCGGCCCAGCACCCCGGCGCCCAGCGCGACCCCGGTGCCGACCAGCGCACTGCCCGCCGCCTGCGCCGTGCCGTACGCTCCGGCGCCCACCAGTGGAGCGGTGAGCGCGGCCGAGACCGGGATGAGGCCGGAGAAGAGCGTCGCCCGTTCGGCGCCGATCCGCTGCACGCCCATGTACCAGCAGACGAATCCGATCACGGTGACGACGGCGGCCTGCCACACCAAGGCCGCCGTCTCGGCGGCGTCGGGCACCCGCAGCGCCGCACTGCCGTCCAGTACGAGGGCGAGCGCGGCGGACTCGACGGCCGCGACGCCGCACACCGCCGCCGACAGCAGCTTCGGGCCGAGCGGTCGCAACACCGGCACCGCGAGCACCGCGAACCCCACCTCGCCCACCAGCGCACCCACCGACCAGGCGAGGCCCACCGCGTCGGTACGGCCCCACCCCTGCACGGTGAAGGCTCCGGCCGCCACCAGGAGCGCTCCGTAGAGCACCGGCCGGGCGGGCCGCCGTCCGTCGAGCAGCGGCACCAGGACCGCCACCACGACCGGCGCGCACCCGACGAAGACACCGGGTACGGCGGGCTCGGCCGTGCGCTCGGCGGCCAGCACCGCCATGTTGAAGCCCACCATGCCGACGGCGGAGAGCAGCGCGAGCCGGCCCCACCGCGCCCCGCCGAGGCCGCGCAGCGGGGCGGCGCCGCCCCTGCCGAGCAGCGGGAGGAGCAACAGGCACGCGAGGCCGTAACGCAGGGCCTGGCCGCCCGCCTGCGGATAGTCGCCGAGGACGCTGTTGGCGGTGAAGGACCCGCCGACGAGGAAGCAGGCGACGGCGGCGAACGCCGCGCCCCGCAGCTGTGACACGTTCATGGGCCCGACGCTAGGCAGCGCGGTGGTCTTGTTTAAGGTCCACATCCATGACGTCATCGGGGACCACTTCGCCCGACGCGCCGGAGGACGGCGACGCTCGACCGTCCTGGAACGCGGCCTGGGAGCTGCTGCTTCCGGCCGCCTCGGCGCCGCCCCGGCAGCGCGGCAGGGTGCTCCAGTCGGCGTTCCGGGAGGCCGTACGCTCGGG
Source organism: Streptomyces sp. NPDC023838 (assembly GCF_040639555.1). Taxonomy (NCBI): domain Bacteria; kingdom Bacillati; phylum Actinomycetota; class Actinomycetes; order Kitasatosporales; family Streptomycetaceae; genus Streptomyces; species Streptomyces sp. NPDC023838. Next base: position 93,097 of record NZ_JBFAAD010000026.1, on the reverse strand, counting down.
GCGGCTCGCGGCCGGGACGCGGCTGCCGTCGAGCCGTGAGCTCGCCTCCGACCTCGGGGTTTCGCGCGGGCTCGTCACCGAGGCGTACGAGCAGCTCACCGCCGAGGGCTATCTGCGCAGCGACCGGGGCTCGGGCACCTGGGTGGGCGGCGCGGCGCGCGCCGCCGACGCGCCACGCGCGCGTGACCTGGCTCCGCACGACCCGGACGCCCTGGTCGACTTCCTGCCCGGCACCCCGGATCTGTCACTGTTCCCGCGTGCCGCCTGGGCCGCCGCGCACAAGGGCGTCCTGGAGCGGCTGCCGCACCGGTCGCTGGGGTATCCCGATCCGCGCGGGCTGCCCGAGCTGCGGACCGCGCTGGCCGCGCTGCTCGCCCGGCGGCGCGGCGTGGTCGCCGACCCCGAGCGGATCGTGGTCTGCTCAGGCGTGGCCCAGGCGACGACGCTGCTCGGCTTCGCGCTCGGGGAGCGGGGCGAGTCGGTCGTGGGCGTCGAGGACCCGGGCAGCCCCGAGCACACGTCGCTGTTCGCGGCCACCGGCGTACGGACCCGGCTGCTGCCGCTCGACGAGGAGGGGCTGGCGATGGGCCCCTTGTACGCGAGCGGGGTGCGGGTCGCGGTGACGACCCCGGCCCACCAGTTCCCGTCCGGCATCGCCTACTCCGCGCGTCGCCGGGCCGAACTCCTGGACTGGGCGCGGGCGGTGGACGGGCTCGTGGTCGAGGACGACTACGACGGCGACTTCCGTTACGACAGGGCTCCGGTCGGGGCGCTCCAGGGGCTGGATCCGGAGCATGTGGCGTACACCGGCTCGGTGAGCAAGTCACTCGCTCCCGGGCTGCGGCTCGGCTGGCTGCTCGCGCCGGAGCGGCTGACCGGCTCGATCGTCGCCCGCAAGCGCACCATGGACCTCGGCAATCCCGCGCTCGACCAGGCGCTGCTCGCGGACTTCCTCACCAGCGGGGCGTACGACCGTCAGCTGCGCCGCTGCCAGCGCGCCTACCGGGAGCGGCGGGACGCGCTGGTGGGTGCGTTGCGCGAGCACTTCCGCGGTACCGAGGTGAGCGGGATCGCGGCCGGGCTGCACATCATCGCCCGGCTGCCCGAGCGGTACGGACCGGAGTCCCGCCTCCTGGAACGGGCCGCCCACGCGCGCGTGGCCGTGCGCCCCCTCTCGTACTACGGCTCGCCCGGGACCGACGCGGGCGACGGCGTCGCCCTGGTGCTCGGCTACGCCCACCTGGCGCCGTCCGACATCGCACGCGGGGTGCGGCTCCTCGCGGGGGCTCTACGCGCGCGTGGCGCCTAGGTTCGCCTCATACACCGAGGGGCTTTCCCACCGACGGGGCCCTACGCGCGCGTGGCGCCTAGGAGTTGGACCAACCCCGTATGCACAGCACCAACCGGTACCCGTCGGGGTCCTCGATCGTCACGCCCCACTCGTTCCAGTACGGGTTGGGCGACTGCACCCGCTTGCCGCCGTGCGCCTCCAGGCGTTCCACCAGGTCCTGCGGAACTTCTTCGTCCGCGTAGATGACCAGCAGGTCCTCTTCGGTCGGCCGGGGCTCGACAAGGGCGGACGGCTCGTGGACCAGCTCCAGATGCCAGTCGGCGTCGGGCCAGCCGACCATCAGGAGCCCGTGCTCGCCGGGGGCGTCGTCCCGCGCGTCGTGCCGCCATACGACGTCGAGGCCCAGGCCCTCCACCCAGAAGCGCTCCGCCGCGGCCAGATCGCGCGACGGACGCGCGATGCGGATGTGTGAACGGCCTCCGACCGGCATGGGAGCCCCCTGTGCTTTCGCTGTTGCTGTCGTCCGGGGCCGCCGCGACGGCGGCCCGTACTGGCAACGTACTCAACGAAGATCACCGGGTCGATGGTTCCTTGGTCCCGGGCCGATCGACCTAGTCCGGCTGTTTCCGGTCGCCCGCCCCGGTCCGGCCGTAGCCGGCCCCTGCCCCTGCCCCTGCCCCTGCCGATCGGCGTACGGCCGACCTCCGGTTGTTCACCTGGGGTTCGTGCCCGCGCCGCAGCCGGGCAGTAGGCATGGCACGGATCCGCACGCACCCCGCGCACCAGCGGACCACCGTCCTGCCCCACTACGCCGTCCCTGGAGGCGCCTCCATGCCGTACCGCCCTCGGATCCCCTCGCCCAACCGCCGTACCGTACTGAAGGGTTCACTCGCCGCCTCGGCGGGTCTCGCCCTGCCCGCCGGGCTCGTCACGGCCGCGCCCGCGCTGGCGCTCTCCGGGCGGCCGAGCGCCGACTGGGGTGTGCAGGCCGGTGACATCACGGCGTCGTCCGGGCTCGTCTGGGTCCGGTCCGACCGGCCCGCCCGGATGGTCGTGGAGACCTCCGCCACCGCGTCGTTCCGCCGCGCGCGCCGATGGCAGGGCCCGCTGCTCGGGGCGGGCACCGACTTCACCGGCACGACGCAGCTGCGCGGCCTGCCGGCCGGTGAGCAGATCCACTACCGGGTCACGCTCGCCGATCCCGACGACCCGCGCCGTACCGGCAAGCCGGTCTACGGCACGTTCCGCACGGCGCCCGCCTCGCGCCACCAGGACGTGCGCTTCCTCTGGTCCGGCGACATCGCCGGGCAGGGCTGGGGCATCAACCCGGACATCGGCGGCTTCCGCGTCTATGACGAGATGCGGCAGCTCGACCCGGACTTCTTCCTGTCCAGCGGAGACAACATCTACGCGGACGGAGTGATCCCGCCGAGCGTGACGCTGCCCGACGGCCGCGTCTGGCGGAACATCACGACCGAGGAGAAGTCCAAGGTCGCCGAGACGCTCGCCGAGTACCGGGGCAACTTCCGCTACAACCTGCTCGACGACAACGTCCGGCGGTTCAACGCACAGGTGCCCTCCATCGTCCAGTGGGACGACCACGAGGTACGCAACAACTGGTACCCGGGGCAGATCCTGGACGATGCCCGCTACACCGAGAAGAACGTCGACGTACTGGCCGCGCGTTCGCTGCGGGCCTTCAGCGAGTACTTCCCCGTCTCGACGCTGCGGCCCGGCAGCCGGGAAGGGCGCGTGCACCGGGTGGTGCGCCACGGACCGCTGCTCGACGTGTTCGTGCTCGACATGCGTACGTACCGCGATGCCAACTCCCCCGGGCGGCAGGCGGACGACACCGTGGGCATCCTCGGCGCGGAGCAGTTGGCGTGGCTGAAGCGGGAACTCGCGCGCTCCCGGGCGGTGTGGAAGGTGATCGCCGCCGACATGCCGCTCGGTCTGGTCGTCACCGACGGCCCGGCGAACTTCGAGGCCGTGGCGCAGGGCGACCCGGGCGCGCCGCTCGGGCGCGAGCTCCAGATCGCCGAGCTGCTGCGGTTCATCAAACACCGCCGGATCACCGGCACGCTGTGGCTGACGGCCGATGTGCACTACACGGCGGCCCAGCACTACGAGCCGTCGCGGGCCGCGTTCAAGGACTTCGCGCCGTTCTGGGAGTTCGTGTCGGGGCCGCTCGCCGCGGGCGGGTTCCCGGCGAACGCGCTCGACGCGACCTTCGGCCCCGACCAGGTCTTCGTCCAGGCGCCGGCTCGGGCCAACGCCTCCCCGATGGAGGCGCCGCCGAACTTCGGTGAGATCGAGATCGACGGCGGCAGCGGCGAACTGACGGTGCGACTGCGCGCGCAGGGCGGTTCGGTACTCTTCACCAAGGTGCTCAGGCCGGGGCTGGTGGGGCAGTAGCGACGTACGGCCACCCGTGAGGCGTGCTTGGGTGAGGGCGTACCGACTGTGGCAGCGAGTCGGTCATTCCGCGCCACAAGCCGTAAGAAACGGCCAGAAAGGCACCAGAACCACACTTAACCCATCAGTCACAAAGCGTTCGTGATCACGCAACACCGCTCGGTCACAGTGAAGGCATGACTGAGATGCCTGAGTTGACCGCCCGCAAGAGCGCCCGCCGCCACCACTGGCGGCGGGACATGATCGAGCTGGCCGCGCTGTTCACGGCCGTGGCGGTGGCCGACGGGCTGGCGAACATGGTCGCCCACGGGCCGGACGGACCGTTCCTGCTGGTCGCCTCGGCGGTCGCCCTGGTGGCCACGGCGACGTTCCACACCTGGTGGGCCCGACGCCACAGCCACGCACCCCCGGCCGGCACGCCCGTCGGCACCTCCGCCGATACGGGCGCGGCGCCCGGCCACACCGACGCCGCGTCCACCCACGGGTCCACCGACACGTCCACCCACGGGTCCACCGACACGTCCGCCGAAGCCGAGTCGGCACCTCGCGAGACCTCCCTGTGGCGGATGCGAGCCACCGTGCGGGACGAGCCGGGCAGCCTGGCCGCCCTGTGCACGGCACTCGCCCACAGCCAGGTCGACATCCTCACGCTCCAGACGCACCCGCTGGCCGACGGCACGGTCGACGAGCTCCTGCTGCGGGCTCCGGCCGAGCTGGCGGCCGCCCGGCTGACCAGGGAGATCGCGGCGGCGGGCGGCGGTGACATCTGGCTGGAGCGCGCGGACGCGCACGACCTGGTGGACGCCCCCACCCGGGTGCTCGGACTCGCCACCCGCACCGCACTCGACGCCGCCGAACTTCCGCTCGCTCTGCGGCAGTTGCTCGGCCGGTGCACCATCCACTCGCTGCCCGCCGTGTCCCTGTCCGGCCGCCCGACCGGTGAGACGGCGCCGGTCGAGGGCGTACTCGAAGCGACCACCATGCGGCTGCGCGATCCGAGCGGCGGGGCCATCACCATCGAGCGGCCCTACCTGCCCTTCACACCGACCGAGTTCGCGCGGGCGCGCGCGCTGGTCGAGCTGGACGCGCGGCTCGGCCCGCGCATCCCGCGCAGCCAGGACGTCCTCACCCTGCCCGAGGGCAACGAGATCACCGTCCGCCGGGCCGGTCAGAACGACGTCGAGGCCGCCAAGGCCATGCACGAGCGCTGCTCCGACCGCACGCTGAGCCTGCGCTACCACGGTCCTGTGGGCGACGCCGACCGCTACCTCAACCACCTGCTCAGCCCCCGTTACGGGCGCACCCTCGCCGCCCAGACCGCCTCGGGGCGGCTCGTCGCCCTCGGCCATCTGCTGTGGGACGGCGAGGAGACCGAAGTGGCGCTACTCGTCGAGGACGACTGGCAGCGCCGGGGCATCGGCTCCGAGCTCCTGGAGCGCCTGGTGGCGCTGGCGGTCGAGGCGGGCTGCGAGAGCGTGTACGCCGTGACGCAGTCCTCCAACACCGGGATGGTGGCGGCGATGCGCGGCCTCGGCCTGCCGCTCGACTACCAGATCGAGGAGGGCACCCTGGTGGTCACCGCCCGGCTGCCGAAGGCTCGGGTACCGGCGCGTCCGTCGCCGGAGCGTCCCGCTTTCGAGCGCTCGTAGCTCGATCGCCGGCCGCTCGCTCGCCCGACGTTTGATCGCCCACCGTTCGATCGCCCGTCGCTCGAGCAATCGGAGCGCTGAGTGCCCCGCTCAGATCGCTCCACAGGTCATCCACGTCCTCCAGACCGACCGAGAGCCGCAGCAGGCGGTCGCTCACCCCGGCGGAGCGCCGGTCTCCCTCGGCCACGATGCGGTGGCTGATGGAGGCCGGGTGCTGGATGAGGGTGTCGACGCTGCCGAGGCTCACGGCCGGAGTGATGAGCCGGACGCCCGCGATGACGCTGTGCGGATCGCCGTGCACCTCGAAGGAGACCATCGCCCCGCCCACCTTCGGGTAGTGGACGCGGGCCACCCGCGGGTCGGCGGCCAGTCTGCCGGCCAGCTCCGCGGCGCTCCCCGCGGCCGCACGCATCCGTACCGGAAGCGTCGCCAGGCCCCTGAGCAGCAGATAGCCCGCGAGCGGGTGCAGGACGCCGCCGGTGGCGAACCGCACCTGGCGCAGCTGCCGGGCGAACGCGTCGTCGCAGGCGACGACGCCGCCCATGACGTCGCCGTGACCGCCCAGGTACTTGGTGGCACTGTGCAGCACGATCCGCGCGCCCTGTTCCAGCGGCCGCTGGAGTACGGGCGTGGCGAAGGTGTTGTCGACGAGCAGCGGCACCGAACCGCAGGCGTGGGCGACGGCCCGGATGTCGACCTCGGCGAGCGTCGGGTTGGCCGGGGTCTCCACGATCACCAGGCCGGTGTCGGGCCGCAGGGCGTCGGCGATGCCCGCCGGATCCACCCAGGTCACCTCCGTGCCGAGGAGTCCGGCGTCCAGGAGGTGGTCGCTGCAGCCGTACAGCGGCCGGACCGCGACCACGTGCCGCAGGCCCGCCGAGGCCCGGGCGAGCAGCACGGCGGAGAGGGCGGCCATGCCGCTGGCGAAGGCGACGGCGCTGTCGGCGCCTTCCAGCCGCGCGAGGGCTGTCTCGAAACGACCCACGGTCGGGTTGTCGAGACGGGCGTACACCGGGGGCCCGTCGGGCAGCACTCCGGTGGCCGCGAAGGCGTCGATCCGGGCGGCCTCGGCCGCGCTGTCGTACGAGGGGTAGGTCGTCGAGAGGTCGATCGGCGGGGCGTGCAGGCCGAGTCCCGCGAGGTCGTCGCGGCCGGCGTGGACGGCTTCGGTCGCCAGGGCACGGGGTGCGGCCTGGGCACGGTCCTGCGTGTCGGTGTCCATGGCGGCACTGTGGACACCCGACCGGAAATGAGCGGCGAGGTCCGTGCTACGTTCGGCCAATGGCCGATTCTGTCGCACTGGACCCGGTGGATCTGGACATTCTGCGCCTTCTGCAGAACGACGCCCGGACCACCTACCGTGATCTGGCGGCGCAGGTGGGCGTGGCGCCCTCCACCTGCCTCGACCGGGTGACCAGGCTGCGCCGGTCCGGCGTCATCCTGGGTCATCAGCTCCGTCTCGACCCGGCCAGAATGGGCCGTGGCCTGGAAGCACTCCTCTCCGTACAGGTGCGACCACATCGGCGTGAACTGATCGGTCCGTTCGTCGAGCGCATCCGGGCGCTGCCGGAGTCCCGCGCCCTGTTCCACCTCACCGGCCCGGACGACTACCTGGTCCACGTGGCCGTGACCGGCACGTCCGACCTCCAGCGGCTGGTCATCGACGAGTTCACCTCGCGGCGCGAAGTCGCCCGGGTGGAGACGCGGTTGATCTTCCAGCAGTGGGAGTGCGGCCCTCTGCTGCCACCCTCGTCGACACCGGCGTCACCTTCCGCTTCGTCCCCTCTCCCCCCTTCCGTCTCCAGTGGCTGAACGTCGCCTGTTGGTGACGCGGAGCCCTTGCTCGTACGAGTATGTGGACCATGCCAGACACTTCCAGCAGCGTGCTGCCCCGCCAGGTCGCCGACGCCTATGTCGACGCACTCATCGAACTCGACCCCATCACCGGTACCTATCTGGGCGTGCGCAAGAGCGCACGGCTGCTTCCGGACTTCACGCCCGCCGGGCAGGAGGCCGTCGCCGACCTGGCCCGCGCGACACTGGCGCGGCTTGACGAGGCTGAGCGGTCGCCGGGTGCGGACAGCGACTCCGAGCGGCGCTGCGCCAGACTGCTACGGGAGCGGCTGTCGTCCGAACTCGCCGTCCACGAGGCGCAGGAGGGCCTGCGCTGCATCAGCAATCTGCGCTCACCCGTCCACTCGGTGCGCCAGATCTTCACCATGATGCCAGTCGCCGACCAGGCGGACTGGGCGGCGGTCGCGGCCCGGCTCACCGCCGTACCCGCGGCCCTCGACGGCTACCGTGCCTCGCTGCAACTGGGCCTCGACCGGCAGCTGTTCGCCGGGCCGCGCGCCACGGCCACCTTCATCGGCCAGCTCACCGAGTGGATCGGCACGGACCGCAACTGGTTCGAGGACTTCGTCGCGCCGGGCCCCGACGCCCTGCGCGCCGAACTGGACGCGGCCGCGCGTGTGGCGGGCGGCGCGCTGGTCGCCCTGCGCGACTGGCTGAGCGAGGTGTACGCGCCCGCGATCGCCGGGGCACCGGACACGGTCGGCCGCGAGCGGTACGCCCGCTGGGTGCGCTACTTCAACGGAACGACCCTGGACCTCGACGAGGCGTACGCGTACGGCTGGTCCGAGTACCACCGCATCCTCGGCGAGATGAAGGCCGAGGCCGACAAGATCCTGCCGGGCGCGGGCCCCTGGGAGGCGCTGGCCCACCTCGACGAGCACGGCACCCACATCGAGGGCGTGGACGAGGTCCGCGACTGGCTCCAGGCCCTGATGGACGAGGCGATCGAGGCGCTGGACGGCACGCACTTCGAACTCGCCGAGCGGGTACGGAAGGTGGAGTCGCACATCGCGCCGCCCGGCAGCGCGGCCGCGCCCTACTACACGGGCCCCTCGGAGGACTTCTCGCGCCCCGGCCGCACCTGGCTGCCGACCATGGGCGAGACCCGCTTCCCGGTGTACGACCTGGTCTCGACCTGGTACCACGAGGGCGTTCCGGGCCATCACCTGCAGATCGCGCAGTGGCGGCACGTGGCGGACCGGCTCTCGCGCTATCAGGCGACGATCGGCACGGTGAGCGCCAACGCCGAGGGCTGGGCGCTGTACGCCGAGCGGCTCATGGACGAGCTGGGCTTCCTGCCCGACCCGGAGCGGCGCCTCGGCTACCTGGACGCGCAGATGATGCGGGCCTGCCGGGTCATCGTCGACATCGGCATGCACCTGGAGCTGGAGATTCCGGACCACTCGCCGTTCCATCCCGGCGAGCGGTGGACGCCGGAGCTGGCACAGGAGTTCTTCGGCAACCACAGCGGGCGGCCGGCGGACTTCGTGGAGAGCGAGCTCACCCGGTATCTGTCGGTGCCCGCCCAGGCGATCGGCTACAAGCTGGGCGAACGGGCCTGGCTGATGGGCCGGGAGAACGCGAAGAAGCACCACGGCGACGCGTTCGACGCCCGGGCCTGGCACATGGCGGCGCTCTCACAGGGGCCGCTGGGCCTCGACGACCTGGTGGACGAGCTGTCCAAGCTCTGAGGCGGCGGGGTGGTGGGCCCCGGCCCCACCACCCGGCTCGCGACAGGTCACGGAGGCCGTCAGCAGCCGCAGTTCTCCGCGCCGACGGGCGCGGTCAGCGCGTCGGCCTCGCGCTTCTCGCTGCCCTCCCAGGTCTCGAACTCGAAGCCCTCGCGCACCCAGTACTCGAAGCCGCCGAGCATCTCCTTGACCTGGTAGCCGAGTTCGGCCAGGGCGAGGGCGGCGCGGGTGGCGCCGTTGCAGCCGGGGCCCCAGCAGTAGGTGACGACAGGCACGGACTTGTCGAGCAGCTGCTCGGCCTGCTCGGCGATGAGCGCGGTCGGCAGGTGCACGGCGCCGGGCACGTGGCCTTGGTCCCAGGCCTCCGTGGAGCGCGAGTCCAGCACGACGAACCCCGGCTCGCCGCCCTGGGCCAGCACGGACGCCACGTCGGAGACGTCGGCGTGGAAGGCCAGGCTGGCGCGGAAGTACGCGGCGGCGTCGGCGGGGGCGGCCGGGGCGACGCGGAGGACGGGGTTGGCGGCGGTGGCGAGCTGCGTTGTTGTCATGGCCAGAAATCTACGGCTCTTGATCATTGGCCGGAAGATACGATCCCCGGCATATCTCTTGATTCGCCGGGGATTTCACTGTTGTCTGGCAGCCATGACCGAGTATTCCCCGGACGCCACCGACTGGCGCATCCTGGACGCCCTCCAGCAGGACGGCCGGGCCAACTTCGCGGAGCTGGCCCGCGCCGTCGCCATGTCCCCGAGCGCCGTGACGGAACGGGTGCGGCGCCTCGAAGAGGCGGGGGTGATCTCGGGGTACACAGCGGTCGTCGACCAGGAGCGGCTCGGCCGGGGCATCCTCGCCTTCGTACGGCTGCGGTATCCGAACGGCAACTACAAGCCGTTCCACGACCTCCTTGAGGCCACTCCGGAGATCATGGAGGCGCACCACGTCACGGGCGACGACTGCTTCGTGATCAAGGTCGGCGCGCGCTCGATGAGTCATCTGGAGGAGATCTCCGGGAAGATCGGCGCCCTGGGGTCGGTGACGACCAGCGTCGTCTACTCCTCGCCGCTGCCCCGGCGCGCGATCGGCCGCTGAGGATCCCCTCCCCCGGACGCGGCCGGGGTGCCCCTTGCCCGGGCATGGCCCGGATTCAGTCCCCCGAATGCGGCCCGGATTCAGTCCGTGGCCGGAATTCAGTCTCCGGCCCCGGCCGTTCGGTGGCGCACCTCCGACCCGTCCCGCTCCTTGACGATCTCCAGCTGGGTGGGGATGCGGCGGCGCAGATCCCCGACGTGGCTGACGATGCCCACGCTGCGGTCGCGCTCGCGCAGCGAGTCCAGTACGTCCAGAACCTCGTCAAGGGCCTGGTCGTCGAGGCTGCCGAAGCCCTCGTCGATGAAGAGCGTGTCGAGCCGTACGCCCCCGGCCTCGTCGGTGACCACATCGGCCAGGCCGAGCGCCAGCGCGAGCGAGGCGAAGAACGTCTCGCCTCCCGAGAGCGTGGCGGTGTCCCGCTCCCGGCCGGTCCAGGCGTCGACCACGTGCAGCCCAAGGCCGGAACGGCCGCGTCCGCCCCGGGCGTCGGAGTGCACCAGGGTGTAGCGCCCGCCGGACATCCGGCTCAGCCGGGCCGTCGCGGCGGCCGCGACCTGCTCAAGGCGCGCGGCCAGGACGTACGACTCCAGGCGCATCTTGCGCTCGTTGTCGGCGGAGGTGCCCGCGGTGAGCCCGGCGAGGCGGGCCACCCGGTCGTATTCCTCGCGCAGCGGCCCGATCCGGCGCGTCTCCGCGGCGGCTTCGCGCCCCAGCCGGCCGAGCTCGGCGCAGCGGGCGCGCGCGGCGGCGAGCGCCGAGGATGCCTCGCGCAGCGCGCGCTCCACGCGCGCGTGGGCGGCCTCGGCCTCCTCGGTCCGCGCCGCCGGGCGCGCGGAGGCCGCGACCGTGGCGGGCTCGGCGAGCCGGTCGGCGACGGCCGCCTCCTCGCGCTGCCACTCGTCGAGCCGGTGCTGGAGTTCGCGCTGCTGCCGGTCGTCGAGGAAGGCCTCCGCCGCTGCCCGAGGGGTCTCGAACCCGGCCCGGAAGGCCGCCTCGGAGAGCCGTCCGTCGGCGTCCTTGAGCCGCTGGGCGGTCGCCTCGACCTCCCGGACGGCCTCGGCGGCCCCGGCCAGCAGCCCGGCCCGGTGCTCAAGCAGCGCCGCCTGCTCGGCGACGCTGCGCGCCTCGCCCCGGGCCACCGCCAACTCCCGCTCCAGGGCGGCCTGTTCCCGGTCGATCTCCTCGCGCCGTGCGGTACGGGCCGACACGCGCTTGTCCGCCTCGCGCTGCTGCTCCAGGCGTCGTGTGTGCTCGCGATCCGCGCTCTCGAAGGCCTCCCGGGCGGCGTGCAGCCCGGCGGCGAGCGCACGGCTCTCGCCGTACTCGGCCTCCCACTCGCGCACTTGGCCGTCGAGCACGGCGAGGGGCTCCGTGCCCGCCTCCGCGCTCGCCGCCGCGAACCGTTCGCGTACGGAGGCGAGGGCGCGCTCGGCTTCGGCGCGGGCCGCCTCGGCCTGGCGGTGCGCCTCGTGGGCGGCCTCCTCCGTCGCACGGTCCACCTGGCCGGTCGTGGCGCGCGCGGGGGCGGGATGCTCGGGCGAGCCGCACACCGCGCACGCCTCGCCGTCGCGCAGCCCTGCGGCGAGCTCGGCCGCGATGCCGCGCAGCCGCTCCTCGCGCAGGGCGAGCCAGTGCTCATGGGCGGTGTTGGCCCGCTCCCGGGCACTGCGCTGCCGGTCCTCGGCCGCGGCCACGCGCGCGTGGAGGGCGTCACGCTCACGGGCCGCCGCGAGGCGGCGCCGGGCCGGTTCGAGCCGTCCCGCCAGCTGCTCGGTGCGGGTGGCGGCTTGGTGGGCGGCGTCGATGCGCTCCTGGTGGCGTCGGCGGTCGCCCTCCCAGGAGGCGAGCCAGCCGGCCGCGTCGAGGAGCAGTTGCTCGTCGGCCCTGGCCTGGCGGTCGAGTTCGGCGCGCTCGGCGGTGATCTCGGCGCTGCGGGCCTCGGCCCTGCGGGCGGCGTCGAGCGCGCCCAGCTCCTGGCGCATCTGCCGCTCCAGCGCGCCGAGTTGCTCCGCCCCGGCCTCGGCCAGGTCGGCGGGCAGCAGCGCGCGGGAGCGCTCGCGGGCCGTGGCCGCCGTGTGGTGCTCGCGCTCGGTCTCGGCACGCAGAGCGAGGGCAGGAGCGACGAGATCGGCCTTGCGGGCCCGGTCGAGCCGGTCCCGTGCGGCCGCGCGACGAGGCTCGGCGGCAGACAGCTCGTCGGCGCGGCGGCGGGCGTCCGCGTACCGCCGCTGCAGCTCGGCGAGGCGCCGTTCGTCGTCGAGGGCGATGCGGGCGGCGGCCTGACGGCTCTCGGCGGCGGTGGCGGCGCACTCCGCCACGGCGAGCCGTTCGCGGGCCCCGGCGCGCGCGACGGCGGCCCACTCCAGGACGGCCTCGGCGAGCCCGGGCTCGCCGGGGCGGTGGTCGGGCAGGGGCCAGTCGCGCGCGTCCGCGCCGTCCCCGGCGGCCTGCGCCATCCGCTGGGCGAGGGCGAGCAGCCGCTCGTCACCAGCCCTGACCTGCTGTTCGGCGGCGCGGCGCAGCTCGGCGAGGCGCTCCTCGACGGCGGCGAAGCGGCCGGTGTCGAAGAGCCGTCCGAGCAGCTTGCCGCGCGCCTCGGCGTCGGAGCGCAGGAACTTGGCGAAGTCGCCCTGCGGCAACAGCACGACCTGGCAGAACTGCTCGCGGCTCATACCGACGAGCTGCCCGATCTCCTCCCCCACCTCCTGGTGGGAGCGGCTGAGCGCCTCCCAGACGCCTTCGCGCGCGTCGTACTCGCGCAGCCAGGTCTGCGCCTTCTCGGCGGTGAAGCCGGTGCCGCGCTTCTTCGGCCGGTTCTGCTGGGGGCGCCGGGTGATCTCCAACCGCCGCCCGCCGACGGTCAGATCGAGCAGGACCTCGGTGGCGGTGTCGGGCGCCGCGTGGTCGCTGCGCAGGGTGGCGCCGGGGCTCTGGCGGGCGCCGGGCACCGCCCCGTACAGCGCGTAGCACACGGCGTCGAGCACGGAGGTCTTGCCGGCGCCGGTCGCCCCGTGGAGCAGGAAGAGCCCGGCGGCCGAGAGCGCGTCGAAGTCGACTTCCTGGGTCCCGCCGAAGGGGCCGAAGGCGGTGACGCGCAGCCGGTGCAGCCTCATCGGGCCCCCTCCCGCCCGGCGCCCCGCGCGGGCGCGGCCGCGCCCTCGCGCGCGTGGTCCTGGGTGAGCGCCGACTCCACGCGTACGTCGTCGAAGGCGCCGCGCAGCACCGTCCGCTCCCGCTCGTCCGGTCCGCTGCCGCCGCGCACATGGGCCACGAAGTCCTCCGCGATCTCCTGGTCGGTGCGGCCCTGGAGGCGTCGCGCGTACGAGGCGAGCGGGTCCTCGGGGGCGCGGTCCGGCTCGAAGACCAGACTCAGCGTGTGCGGGAAGCGGGTGGCGACGCGGGCCATCGCGTCGTCGGGGCGGACCGGGTCGGTGAGCGTCGCCTCGACCCACGCGCCCTCGTGGGGCTCCAGGGCGGGATCGTCGAGCAGCTCGTCGAGGCGGCCCCGGATGCGGGCGAGCGGGCGCGGGACCGGGCAGTCGATCCGCTCGGCGGTCACCGCGCCGTCGGCGGCCAGGTCGACGAGCCACATCGACTTGCGGTGGGTGGTCTCGGAGAACGAGTAGGCCAGCGGGGAGCCCGAGTAGCGCACGCGCTCGGAGAGGATCTGGCTGCCGTGCAGATGGCCGAGCGCCACATAGTCCACGCCGTCGAAGACTCCCGCGGGCACCGCGGCGACCCCGCCGACCGTGATGTCCCGCTCGCTGTCGCTCGGCTCGCCACCGACGACGAAGGCGTGGGCGAGGACGACGGACCGGGTGCCTCGCGCGCGTGCCGCGAGATCCGCCCGGACGCGCTCCATGGCCGCGCCAAGGACCTGCTCGTGCCCCGCCTTGGCGGTCTTGAACTCGTCGCGGACCAGGGCCGGTTCGAGGTAGGGCAGCCCGTAGAAGGCCACCTCCCCGTGGGCGTCGGACAGCAGCACCGGGGTGTCGCACCCGGCGGGGTCGGTGCGCAGATGGATGCCGGCGCGCTCAATGAGGCCCGCGCCGACGCCGAGCCGCCGCGCCGAGTCGTGGTTCCCGGAGATCATGACGGTCGGCACGCCCTCCTCGGCGAGCCGGTGGATGGCGCGGTCGAAGAGCTCCACGGCCGCGAGCGGCGGCACGGCCCGGTCGTAGACGTCCCCTGCCACCAGGACCGCGTCCACGTCACGGTCACGCACCGTCGCCACCAGGTGGTCGAGGAACGCGGCCTGGGCGTCGAGCAGGGCGACCCGGTGGAACGACCGTCCCAGGTGCCAGTCCGACGTGTGCAGGAATCTCATGATCCTCGAGGGTAACGGTGGGGTCGGACATCCCGGGCGGCAACTGCCTTACCGGTACGGCTCACAGCTGTCACGCGTCCCCGTACGCCTCGCCGCCGAGTTCCAGCGTCGCGGTGCCCGCGGTGACGTCCGCGAGCCAGCCCCGCAGGGACCCCACGTCCGCCTCCGGGATGCCGATCTCGATGGTCACGGCCTCGGCGTAGCGCACCTCGCGCACCGCGCGGCCGGTGGCCCGAAGATCGTTCTCCAGCTTGCCCGCGCGCTGGTGGTCGACGGTGACGGTGGCGAGGCGGTACCGCCGGCGCACCACGGTGCCGAGTGCGTCGAGGGCTTCGCCGACCGCTCCCCCGTACGCCCGGATGAGCCCGCCCGCGCCCAGCTTCACGCCGCCGTAGTAGCGGGTGACGACGGCGACGGCGTACCGCACCTCGCGGCGGGTCAGCATCTGGAGCATCGGGACTCCGGCGGTGCCTCCCGGCTCGCCGTCGTCACTGGCCTTCTGCACCGAGGCGTCGGCCCCGATGACGTACGCGAAGCAGTTGTGGGTCGCCGTCGGGTGCTCCGCGCGGACGCGCGCGATGAAGTCCTGCGCCTCCTGCTCGGTCGCGGCGGGCGCGAGCGCGCAGAGGAACCGAGATCGGTTGACCTCGGTCTCGTGCACGCCCTCGCGGGCGATCGTCCGGTACTGCTCCTGCATACGGCCACCCTATGCGGTGCCACGCCCGTGACCTGCTGCTCACGCGGGCACCCGGGGCCTGGAGCGGCGCTCCCGGCCCCGCCGCGGGGGTACGGGGTGACGGATGTCACCCGGCCCGACGCGGTCCCTCGGGGGCTCCGGTCGGGTGGACGCCTGACGGCATGCCGAGGCTCCGGTCCGGTGGATGCCCAACGGCAGCCCGAGCCCCGGTCCGGCGGACACCCGACGGCGCCCCGGGGTCCGGTCCGGCGGACGGCGCGCCCAGGCGACGACCCGGTGGACAGCAGTTGAACCTTCACCTGTTCCTCCCCCTTGATCCTCAACTCTCCCTATAGGCGCCTCCCCCAGGCTGCGAGGAGGAGTCGTGCCACGGCAGAGAGCGTGCCGGTTCGTAAGGAGCAACCCGATATGTCAGCAAACCTCCCGTTATTCTCCGTCCTCCTAGGAGGCGATTACGCGGGCAAGTCATCGGCGATGTCCCGGCTCGCGGGAGGCCCCGACCCAGTCCGGCTGGTCTCGGTCGACGATCATTTCCTCACCGACCGGCACGCACTGATCGGCCGGCTGCGGCGCGACGTGGTCAAGGACGTCGCAGCCCCGGACGGGGCCTACTCGCCGGACTTCATGGCCAGCATGCTCCAGACCGCCGTGGTGCACCTGCGCGACCAGCTCCTCACCGCCGCGGACGCCGCCGACGGGCGGCCGCTCCTCGTCGACTCGTACTACTACAAGATCCTCGCGAAGTGCCGGCTCGCGGGGGTGAGCGAGAACCCCATGTACGACTGGTGGCGCTCCTTCCCGCAGCCGCGCCACGTCGTCTACCTCAAGGTGTCGCCGCACGAGGCCTGGCGCCGCAGCCGCCGCGGGACCAGGCTCAACTCCCTCGAACACTACGGCGAGCGGCCGAACCGGACCTCGTTCGAGCGGTACCAGACCGATCTGGAGAAGCTGATGTGGGAGGAGATCCGGTGCCTCCCGGTGACGGTCGTGGAGCAGCAGGGCTCGCCCGAGCGGACTGCCGACGCCGTGCGGGAGACGGTCTGCCATGACTACGTCTGAGCCGCCTCAGTACGGCCTGTCGTGGGCGGATCCGGAGCGGGTCGAGCGGTACCGGTCGCGGGTGTTCGCCGAGCGCGCCCGGCTGCGGGCGGCCTTCGCCGACCCGGCCGGGCACCAGCAGCGGGTCCTGGAGGACCTGCTCGCCTTCAACGCCGATACGGCGTACGGGCGCGCACACGGGTTCGCGAAGGTGCGCACCCTGGACGACTTGCGCAAAGCCGTACCCGTCCAGGGCTACGACGGCCTCGCCCCCTGGATCGAACGCGCCGCAGCCGGCGAGGACAACGTCCTCACCGCCGACAGACCCGCCGTCTTCTTCACCAGCAGCGGCAGCACCGGCGCCCACAAGAAGATCCCCGTCACCCCCCAGTTCATGCGCACCACGTTCTTTCCGTTCTACTACGCCGCCTGGGCGCCGCTCGTCGAGCACTTCCCCGACGTGCTGAACCGTCCGGACGCGGTCCTCAACCTCAAGCACGACCCGATCGCGGCGCCACCGACCACGGCGTCGGGCAAGCCCCATGTGGGCGCCAGCCAGGTCGACTTCGGCGCCAAGTTCGGTGAGCCGCTCTCCGCCGAGCCCGGCACCGGCGCCCCGTGGGCGACCCTGCCGGTGCCGGTCGCGGCCGACGCGCATCTGGACAAGATGTATCTGCGACTGCGGCTCGCGGTCGAAAGCGACGTGCGCTGCGTCATCGGCATCAACCCCGCCATGGTCGCCGCCCTGCCCCACCAGCTGAACCAGTGGTGGGAGCGCATCGTCCAAGAGGTGCGCGACGGCACCCTGGGCGGGCACCCCCACCGCTCCCCCAACCCGGAGCGCGCCCGCGAACTCGACCGTCTGGCCGCGCACTTCGGGCGGGTCCGGCCCGCTCACATCTGGCCCCGGATGCGTGCCCTGTTCTGCTGGACCACCGGCCTCGCCTCGCTCTACCTCCCCCGCCTGCGCGAGGAGTTCGGGCCCGGCGTCACCCTGCTGCCCGCCCCCGTCGCCGCCTCCGAGGGCCCCACCGGCGTCGCCCTCGACCGCCACCCCACCGCCGGCAGCCTCGTCGTCACCGCCTCCGTATACGAGTTCGCCGACGCCGACACCGACCTCACCCCCGACACCCCCACCCTCCAGCCCCACGAACTCGAACCCGGCCGCGACTACCACACCGTCTTCAGCCACATCGGCGGCCTCTACCGCTACGCCGTAGGCGACGTCGTACGGGCCGTCGACCACGGGGACGGCGTGCCGCGCCTCGAATACACCGGCCGCAGCACCCTGTCCAACGCCGCCGGAGAACGTCTGCGCGACGCCCACGTCCTGCGCGCCCTCACCACCGCACTCGCCGCGGGCGGCCTCGAACTGCGCAACGCCGCCTGCCGCGTCACCTCCGCCCAACACGCCACCCCCACTTACCAGTTCGCCCTGGCCTCGCCCACCCCCTGGAGCGGCGAGGAGACCGACGCGTTCCTGACGCGTCTCGACCACGCGCTCGCCCAGGAATCCCCCGGCTATGGCCATGCCCGCACCCAACGCCGGCTGGGCTCCCCCACCGCTCTCCACCTCCACCCCGACGCGTTCCTCCACGACTGGCACACCACCGTCGCCGGCGGCATCCGCCCCACTCAGGTCAAAGACCGGCTCTTCCGCCAAGACCCGGCGCAATGGCAACGACTCACCGACGGGAACGGTTCCTGACCGGCGCTCCTCCAGACTGCGGCCCCGTCCCCCACCGAGGGCCGCGCACTCCACCCGTCCGACCGAAGGAGACGACAACCCCGTGACCGAGTTGCTCGACGCCGTCGAACGCACCGCCCTGCTCACCGCCGCCCTGCGCGCCGCCGAGACGCGTCGGCCCGACCGCATCTACCAGGATCCGTACGCGGACGCCCTCTGCGGCGAGATCGGCCCGGAGCTGCTCGCGGAGATCCGGAAGGCGACGTTCCCGGCGGACGCCTCGCGTACGCTCCCCAGCACCCCCGACTACAACGCCATCCGTACCCGGTTCTTCGACGACTACCTCCAGGAGGCCGCCCGCGAGAGCGGGATGCGGCAGATCGTGCTCGCCCCGGCCGGGATGGACTCGCGCGCCTACCGGCTGGACTGGCCCGAGGGACTGCGTTACTTCGAGGTCGACCGGCCCGCAGTACTCGCGTACAAGAAGGACCGGCTGGAGGGCGTCAGCCCGCGCACCGACCACCGTACGGTCGCCGTGGACCTCACCTCGCCCGATTGGGAGGACGACCTGCGGGAGGCCGGTTACGACCCCTCCCTGCCGTCCACCTGGCTGCTCGAAGGGCTGCTGTACTACATCCCCGAGCAGGACACCCACCGCATCCTGCGCCGCGTCGCGGACTTCTCGGCGCCGGGCAGCCGGATCGCCGCCGACCTGGTCAACTCGGCCGCTCTGACGCTCCCTCAGATGCGCGGCCTGCTGGACATCTTCGCGGGCTGGGGCTGTCCCTGGCTGTTCGGGACCGACGAGCCCGAGGCGCTCTTCGACAGCTTCGGATTCTCCGTCGAGGCCCTGCAACCCGGCGAGCCGGGCGCGGACTTCGGTCGCTGGCCGGATCCTGTTCCGCCGCGACACGAGACGAACATGCGCCGGGTGTTCTTCATCCACGGCCGGCGGCGCTGAGATGTCGAACGCTTTGGTCGTGGGAGGCAGTGTCGCGGGCCTGGCCGCCGCGCTCGCGCTGGCCGGCTCCGGATGGCGGGTCGTCGTCCTGGAGCGCTCCGCACCACCGCCCCGGGGCGCGATGGCCGACCTGCACAGCCGCTGGCAGCGGCCGACCGTGCCGCAGGCCCAGCAGTCCCACACGCTGACCTCGCTCGGCGTGCGCACGCTGCGCACGCGCGCGCCCGAGGTCCTGGAGCGACTGGTCGCCGCCGGCGCCCCGCAGTTCGACCTCACGCGCGCGTTGCCGCAGGGTGCCACCGACCGGGCCCGCGAGGTGGGTGACGACGACCTGGTCGCGCTGGGGTGCCGCCGCACGACGCTGGAGCTCGTCCTGTACCGCACGGTCGAGGCCCTGCCCCAGGTGGAGATCCGGCACGGCACGACGGTGCGCGGGCTGCGGCTGAGCGCCGACCGGCGGTCCGTGCTCGGCGTGGTGACGACGGGCGGCGCCCATCTGCCCGCCGAGGTGGTCGTGGACGCCACCGGCCGTCGCGCGGCCGCCCGCGGCTGGCTCACGGATGCGGAAGTTCCGGTGCCGGGTGATCTGACCGCCCCGTCCGGGCTGCGCGGCTTCACCCGGTTCTACCGCCTCAGGAGCGGATCCCTGCCCGGGCCGCTGAACCGGGGCCACGCCGCCGGGGACATCTTCGACCACTACGCGGGCGTGCTGCACCCCGGCGACGCGGGCACCTTCGCGATCGCCCTGGGCACGCTGCCCGGCGACACGGAGCTGGACCGGCTGCGGCACACCGCCGCCTTCACCGCCGTCGCCCGCGCCACGCCGGGCCTGACCGCCTGGCTCGACGACGCCGTCAGCGCCCCCATCTCCGCCGTCCATGCGATCGGCGGCCCGGCCAACGCGCTGCGCGCCACCGCCGTGCGCCCGCCCGTGGCGGGCCTGTTCCCGGTGGGGGACGCCGCCTGCGTCACCAACCCGCTGTACGGGCGCGGCATGTCGCTGGCGCTGGCGCAGGCCTTCGGTCTGGCCGACACCCTGGCCGCGCACCCCGCCACGGAACGGACGGAGGCCGCGGCCGAGTTCGCCGACGCGCTCCTGCGGCCGTGGTACGAGCACGCGGCGAGCACCGACCGGGAGCGGATCGGGCGCTGGAGCGCCGTCGTGCACGGCCGGCCCCTGCCGCCCGCCTACGCCGGCTGCCCCGACACGTCCATACGGGCGGCCGCCGCCCAGGACGGAACGGTGTGGCGCGGGCTGATGCGGGTCCTGATGGGGCTGAGCACTCCGGACGAGGTGTTCGGGGACGAGAAGTTCCGCCACCGGGTGGCCCAGGCGCCCCCTGGAGCGGTTCCGGCGAGCACCGCGACCCGGCACCGCCAGGACCTCCTCCGCGCCCTCGTGGCGGCGGAAGGAGGCCCGTCGTGACACCGGTCGCGGCGCCGTCGCGTCGCCGTGTCCCCTCTGTGGCGGAAGGGGCGCCCCGCCGGGTGCTGCTGGCCCCGATCACGATCACCCCGTCCAAACCGCTCACCCCGTCCCACCTCAAGGGTCTGTTCTGGACGGACGTGATGTACCGGGCGACCGCGAGCCTGGCGGAGGTCGACTACCGCTACAGCCCCACCACCTACCATCTCACCGAACAGACCCTGGCCTTCTGGGAGTTCCTGGACCGTACCCGCGGGGACACCGGCTACGCGGAGCTGACGGAGGACGACATCGGCTCGCTGTACGTACGGCACCGCGCCGCGGCGGACCGGGCTCCGGCCGCCGCGCTGCGCCCGTACGCCGACGCCGTCGAGCACCACGGCTGGGTGCACCCGGCCGCCACCCGGGTCCTCGAACTGTGGCGGGGGCACTACGCCCGCCTCGGCCTGTACGACCCCGGGCTTCTCGCCCACCAGCCGCCCGGCCTCGCCCTGGAGGAGATGCTGGAGCAGCTACGCGCGCGTGGGCTGTGCCTGGACCACCGCGGGCTCGGTGGTCCGGTCTACCTCGACCTGACGCGGCACGGCCTGCCCCTGCGGCAGATCGTCACCGCCGACGGCCGCCCCAACTACCTCGCCTGCGCCCTGCGCGAACTCCTGCCGCTCGCGCCGCGCTACGACGAGGTGGTGTTCCTGTACGACCGCGAGCTCGACCCGGACTACCAGCTCCTCGCGCGCGTGCTCGCGCCGCTGGGGCCCGAGGTGCACCGGGTCACGGTCGGGCGCGTCCCGGTGGACGGCGAGATCCGCTCCGCACGCGAAGGCGGCTGGCGGGGCGTGGACGCGTCCGCGCTGATCGAGGCGGCGTCCGCCGACCACGACGAGGCGACGGTCCGGCTCGGCATGCGGCTCTACTTCATCGCGACGCTGGGGCCGGGCCAGTCGCAGTCACACCGGCCCGCGCTGCTGCACCAGTGCCTCAAGCGCGCCGCCCGCCTGCTGGCGGGCGCCCCCGCGACCGCTGAGCCGGATCTGCCCGGACGGCTGGGCGTCCACCGCCGCGACCACACCTACGTGGACCCGTACCGGCTCACCACGAGCCTGCTCGCCCGGCACCGCGCCGCGCCCGCGCGCGATCTGCTGACCGAGGTGTTCCTGTGTCCCTGACCGAGCAGCGGCCCTCCCCGGAGGTGCCCCGGCGCCCCTGGCCGAGCGACGGCTCCCCTCAGCAGGTGCTGTCGACCTCGCGGCCGCTCCCGTCGGAGGTGTGCCCCCCGTGCCCCTGACCCAGCGACACCTCCACGCCGAAGCGTTCCGGCGGTTGCGCGAGGCGCGGCCCGAACTGGCCGCCGCCGTGGGCGAGTCCGATCTGGCCGCGCTGCTGGCGGCGCGCACCCGGGTCGCCGAGCGGCCCGACGCCGACGCCGTCCAGGCGGTCGCGGTCGTGCGCCACTTCGACCCGGCGGCCTGGATCCGTGACGCGTCCGCCTTCGCGCTCGGACTCGCGCCCGACGCCGCCGAAGCCTGGCGGCGCTCATTCACCCGAACGGTGTTCCTGTCCGGGAACCCCGCGAACCTGCTGGGCCGTTACTCCTTCGACCACCTGGCCGAGGACGGGTCGGTCGGCTGGTGCGGCCCGGCACCGGCCGAGAACAGCGCGGGGCTGCGCCGCCTGCTCAAGCTGTTCCTGTCCACGGCCGCGTTCCCGGTAGGCCCGCCGAGAACGGTCACGGTTCCTGCCCCGACCGCCAGTCGGGGTGACTCCGGGGCGCGACGACAGGCCCCGACGCCGGGGCCCGGCGCCGGGCCGCTGCCGCGCGGCGCCGCCCCGCCGCGACCGGCCACGCCGCGACCCGGCCCCCCGCCGAGGGCCGGGGTCCACCGCGACCTCTATGTGGCCGCTTCGGGTGTTCCCGTGCCCGAGGCGCTCGTTCACCTCAACCACCTGGTGGTCGAGGCGGCCCTGGACGGCCTGATCGCGCCGGGAGACCGGCTGACCCTGCGCTCCGTCCCGAGCCTGACCGGCGCGACCGCGCCCTTCGCCGCGCTCCGCGTCGATGTCGACCGCCACCGTCCCGACCGGCTCCGCGCCTTCGCCGCACTGACCGAGGAGACTCCCGATGACTGACCGCACCACCCTTCCCCCCGACGGCTTCCCAGGCACACCACCCGTCCGCCTGGGTATCCACGGCTCGCCCGACCTCGCCGCCGCGATCATCCGCGCGGCGGGCCGCGACGAGAGCGAGGCCGATCTGGTCGGGTACGACGTGGCGGACCCGTTCCGTGGGCTGCGGGCCAAGGAGCTGGACGTCATGATCGTCAAGTACGGGCTGCGGGAGCCGGATCTGGCGGTGAGCCGCCCCGTGGCGGTCGACCCGCGCGCGGTCATCGTGGGCGCCCACCACCCGCTCGCCACGCACGCGTCCGTGTCGGTGGAGGAGCTCGCGGCGTACGAGGGGTTCCGCTGCCCCGGCGCCTTCCCGCAGTACGTGTGGGACGAGGTGGTGCCGCCCCGCACCCCCAAGGGCCGCCGGATCCGCCGCGCGTACGACATGGGCACGGTGAAGGGCCTGATGGGGACGCTCTCCGGGACCGACGCCGTGCATCTGACCTTCCAGTCCCTGGAGGCCATCGCGCCGCCGCAGACGAAGGTGATCCCGATCTCCGATCTGCCGCCCGCGCCGGTCGCCCTGGCCTGGCTGCGGGATCCCGAACCGGGCGCGCACACAGCGCGGTTCATCGAGGACGCCGAGAACGGGAGCACGGTGTGATGACAACGGGTACGAACGGCCGGGTGCCGGTGGTCCTGCTGCACGCGCTCTCCCTGGACTCGTCGATGTGGGACGCGCAGCGGGAGAGCCTGGAGCGGCGCGGGCACCTGGTGATCGCTCCCGACCAGCGCGGCTTCGGCGTCACTCCGCTCGGCGACGAGCCGCCGTCACTGGACACGGTCGCCGACGACCTGGCCCGTGAGCTGGACCGGCGCGGCGTCGAGCGCGCGGTGCTCGTCGGGGTGTCGATGGGCGGCTATGCGGCGATGACGTTCCTGCGCCGGCACCCCGGGCGGGCGCTGGCGCTCGCCCTGCTGTCCACGCGGGCGGACACGGACGACGAGGCCGCGCGCACGGCACGGGAGGGCTTCATGGCTCTCGTCCAGGATCCGGTGAAGGGCCCGGCGCTCATCGAGTCCACCGCGCTCCGGCTGGTCGGCGCCACCACCCGCGCCGAACGCCCGCAGGTGCTGGACCGGCTCGTCAAGGCCGTGGCCGGGTCCTCTCCCGCGTCGCTGGTCTGGGCCCAGCGGGCGATCGCGGCTCGGGCGGACGCCCTGGACGTCCTGCGGGCCACCGACATACCTGCCGTGGTGATCGCCGGAGAGGAGGACGAGCTGGTGACGGAGGCGGACACGCGCGCGATGGTCGAGGCCCTGCCCCGGGGGCGCCTCGTGGTGGTCCCGCGCTCGGGACACCTGCCGCCGCTGGAGACACCGGAGGCGACCCAGGCGGAACTGGACGCCCTCCTGGCCGAACTGGACGCGCTCATGAGCGAGGTCGAGGTGGATCCGCACTGATGCTGACCGACGACCACCGGGCCTGGGGGTTCACCACCTCCACCGGTCTCGGTTTCACCCACCACACCATCGTCGACGCCCACTTCGAGGCGTGCCGGGACGCCTATCTCGGCCTGCTCGGGCAGGCGGGCATCCGGCCCGGCGCACACGTCCTGGACGCGGGGTGCGGCGGCGGGGACTTCCTGCCGTGGCTGGCCGATCTGGTCGGTCCACAGGGCCGGATCTCGGCCGTGGACCTGGCCGAGGAGAACGCCGCGCTGGCCACCGAACGGCTGGCGCGCTGGTCCCCCGCCTGCCCGGTGGACGTCCGCCGCGCCGATCTGCTGGAACTCCCCTTCGCGGACGCCACGTTCGACGCCGTCTGGTGCGCGAACACCGTTCAGTACCTGAGCGACACGGAACTGGCGCCGGCCCTGCGGGAGCTGCGCCGGGTGGTGCGGCCCGGCGGCACGATAGCGGTGAAGGACCTGGACGCGCATCTGATCACGGCCCGGCCGGCGGATCCGTACCTCTTCGCGGACTTCTTCCGCGCGGCCGGGAGGACGCCGGGCTATGCGGCCCAGCTCCTGCGCACCCGTGATCTCCACCGCCATCTGAAGGCCGCGGGCCTGACCGAGGTGCGGCAACGGACCGTCCTGATCGAGCACTTCGCCCCGCTCACCCCGCAGGCCCGGGCTTTCTACGCCCCGAGCTGCGCCCGGCTCGCCGAACAGGCCCTGGCGCTCGGGCTGAGCGACGAGTGGCACCGCTTCACGGACCCGGACGCCGTGGACCATCCGCTCGACGCGCCCGACGGATACATCAGCGAGGGCAATGTGCTGGCCGTCGGCACCGTGCCCGGCGAGCGGGAATTCCCGGAGCCCGTCGCTCGTTCTGCGGGTGAGGAGCACATCTAACGGACCTGCGGTCCGCGGGAGGCACGGAGTGAGCAGCGAGCGGGAGACCATCCGCAAGATCCTGACCGAGACCGGGGACACCTGGGCGGTCGTGGGTCTCTCGTCCAACGAGCGCCGCGCGGCGTACGGAGTGGCGGCGGTGCTGCAGCGGTACGGGAAGCGGATCGTGCCCGTACACCCCAAGGCCGAGGCGGTCCACGGAGAGCAGGGCTATCCGTCGCTGGACGCGATTCCGTTCAAGGTCGACGTGGTGGACGTGTTCGTGAACAGCGAGCTGGCCGGAGACATAGCCGACCAGGCCGTTGCGGCCGGCGCCAAGGCGGTCTGGTTCCAGCTCGACGTGATCGACGACGCGGCGTACGAGCGGACGCGCGCGGCGGGGCTCGACATGGTCATGGACCGGTGCCCCGCGATCGAGATACCCCGGCTGGACTGATCGAGACACCCCGGCTGGGCTGAGCGGGAACCCCCACCGCGCTGTACCGACCGCCCCGCCTCGCTCATACTGGCGCCACGCCCCAACCCCCGGCCCACCAGCCCCCGAACGGCCCCCGGGAGGCGTCCCTTGTTGAAGCTCATCCGCACCCCGGACGGCCGGAAGCTGGCCGTCGAGAGCCGGGGACACCCCCTGGGCAGGCCGGTCTTCCTGCTGCACGGCACACCGGGGAGCCGCCACGGCCCGGCCCCCCGCAGCACCGTGCTCTACCGGATGGGCGTCCGCCTCATCACCTTCGACCGGCCGGGGTACGGGGACTCGGACCGGCGGCCCGGGCGCCGGGTGGTGCACGCGGCGGACGATGTGGCGGCGATCGCCGACGCTCTGGACATAGACGAGTTCGCCGTGGTGGGACGCTCCGGCGGGGCGCCGCACGCGCTGTCGTGTGCCGCGCGGCTTCCGGGACGTACGGCCAGGGCGGTGGCGCTCGTTCCGCTCGCGCCCCGCGACGCGGACGGCCTCGACTGGTTCGACGGCATGACCGAGGACAACGTCCGGGCGTACACGATCGCGGCGGGCGGCCCGGAGGCGGTCACCGCCGCGTTCGAAGTGCGGGCCGGGGAGATACGGGCGGATCCGAAGGCGACGGTCACGGCGATGCACGGCATGGTGCCGGAGCCGGACCGGGAGGTGCTGACGGACGCGGCGATCCGGGCACTGCTCGTCCGCAACTTCGCGGAGGGGCTGCGCTGTTCGGCCGACGGGTGGGTCGACGACGTACTGGCACTGAGCTCACCCTGGCAGTTCCGGCCGGAGGACATCCGTACGCCGGTGCTGCTGTGGCACGGCGAGCAGGACGTCTTCGCGCCCGCGCAGCACACCCGGTGGCTGGCCGAGCGGATCCCGGGCGCGCGCCTCGAAGTGCCCGCGGACGCCGCACACTTCGGCGCGCTCGCGGTGTTCACCCGCGCCCTGCGCTGGGCGGCCTCCTCCTAGCCTCCCCCAAGCTCCTCCCTCTGCCCCCCGGCTGGATCGCACGGGACCGCACGTCCAGCCGCCACCCATCCACCTGTCACCCGCCCACGACAGCCCGCCCGGCCCTAGACCGGCTGGATTTCGATGTCCCGGTCCAGTCGGCGCCAGGAGCGAGCCGACTCCGCGATGGGATGGTCCACGCCCAGGCGTTCGGCGGCCGGTCCGATCACCGCCGCGCGCATCCCGGCAGCGTCCTCGCCCCGGCCCGCCGCCCGCAGGGTGACCGCCAGGTTCGACCGGCAGACCAGCACGTCCGGATGCCATGGGCCGAGCCTGTCGAGCAGTCCCTCCAGCGCCACGTACTCCCACCGCTCGGCGAGGTCCGCCCGGCCCAGATCCCCGTACACATTCGCCAGGTTGACGGCCGCGCAGAGCGTGAAGGGGTGCTGGGGGCCGAGCGCCTGCTCCAGTTGCGCGCGGACCTCCTCGGCCTCCCCGACCGCCTCCTCGGCACCACCGGTCGCCCGCAGGTGGACGACCACATTGGCCCGGCACGCCAGGCTGTAGGGGTGGGACTCGCCCAGCGTCCCCCGGTATCCCTGCAGCATCTGCCGCGCCAGGTCGAGGGCCCGCTCGGGGTCGCCGGTGGCCGCGAGGTCGGCGGCCAGGCTGACGCCGCAGGCGAGGGTGTCGGGCGACGCGGGCCCGTACCGGTCGCGGAACCGCTCGAACGTCTCCCCGGCCAGCCGCAGCGCCTCGTGCGGATGCCCGGCCCTGCGCAGCGAGACGGCCAGGCTCTTGGCGGCGCGCAGCACCTCGGGGGCGTGCGGGTCCAGGACCCGGCGCAGACCGTCCACGACCTCCCGCAGGACATCGACCGACACCGCGTACTCGCCGGTCTCCCGCAGGTCACCGGCCAGATTCGCCTTGGTGACCAGGGTGAACGGGTGGTCGTCGCCCAGCAGCATGCCGCGGCGCTCCACGGTCCGCTCGTCCAGCCGCCGGGCCGCCTCGCTGTCCCCGGTCAGCCGGTAGTCGATCGCGAGGTTGTGCGCGGCGATCAAGGTGCGCCGGTGGGCCTCCCCGAAGAGGCGGCGCATGCCCCGGTAGACCCACAGGTCGCGTTCGAGCGCCTCGGTGAACCTGCCGACGGCGCGCAGGTCGGCGGCCAGGCTGCCGGTGACGATCAGCACGCTGGGGTGGTCGTCGCCGGGATGGTCGTCGTGGAACAGGCGCAGCTGGCGGGCGAGGGTGTCCTCGTCCATCGTCAGCGCCTGTTGGTAACGGCCCTGCGCCCGCAGGGCGTTGGCCAGCTCGAAGCGGATGTTGAGGGTCTGCAGCGCGTCCTCGCCGAGCTGGCGGCTCCAGATCCGGTCCAGCTGGGCGCCGAAGACCCGGGCGTTCTCCAGCTCGCCGCGCCGCAGCAGATAGCGGATCCGGTCGACCATCAGCTCCCGGGCCTTGGCGTCGTCGCTCTCCGCGATGCCTGACGCGTTCAGATGCGGCCAGATCAGCTCGAAGGCGGGCCAGCTCTTGGGGTCGTTGACCGGGTCGTCCCGGTCGACGCCCTCGGTGGGGCGTGCCTGCGCCAGGATGCGGTGGACCACTCGCTTGGCCTCGGCCTGCTCCTCGGCGCTGAGCGCGTCGCGCACGGCAGCCTGGACGAGGCGGTGCACCTGGATGCTGCTGTCCGCCGGGTCCACCTTGGCGAGGGCGAACCGGTTCAGCGTCTGGATGACCCGGCCCAGCATGTACCGCTCGCGCAGATCGGCGTCGTACGGAAGCAGCGCGTCGAACATCGCGTCGCTGCCGATGAGCCGCATCGAGACGGGTTCAGCCGAGAAGAACGAGCAGATCTCCAACAGGCGCACCGCGGCCCGGGACTCCTCGCGCAGCCTGCTGATGGAGATGGCCCAGGTCGCGCCGAACCGTAGCCCGTACCCCTCCGGCGTGCCGAGCGAGAGGACCATGGTGCTCTGCTCCGCGAGCTGGCGCAGATACGCGTCCACGGGCGTCGCCGTCTCGGCGAGCCAGGCCGCCGCCACCTCCACGGCCAGCGGCAGGTCGCCCACCGCGTCGGCGACCCGGTCGGCGTCCTCGGGCGGCATGCCCGCAACCCGCCAGGTCAGGTGCTCGACGCTCTCGAACCGGCTGAAGACCTCGACCTGGGTGCTCTCCACCCGGTTGGTGGCCGGTTTGTTGCGGCAGGTGGCGAGGAGGTGCCCGTAGACGGAGCCGGGGAGCGGCCCGATGGCTTCGGGCAGCCGGCGCAGCGCACCGTCCACGTCCTCCACGTTGTCGAAGATCAGCAGCCAGCGCGGGTAGCGCTCGCCGCGCAGGAGTTCGTGGAGGGCCGCCATGGCCGCCTCGGCCACCACGTCCCCCGCCCGCAGGTCCATCTCGGCGGCGAGCTGTGCCAGCGAGGCCACCAACAGGTCGGGCCGCTCCGCCTCGATCCACCACACCAGGTCGTAGTCGGCCCGGAAGCGGTGCGCGTATTCGAGCGCCACCTGCGTCTTGCCGACGCCGCCGAGTCCGTACAGGACCTGAGGCAGGCGCTGGGCGGAGCGGCTGTCGCCGCGCAGCTGGTCGCGCACCCGGTCGAGCAGGTCGGTGCGGCCGGTGAACCAGCTGTTGCGCGGCCGTACGTTCCAGATCCGGGGCGCGTTCCCGGGGAAGCGGGGCCGGTCGGGGGCGCACGGGAGCGCGGGGGCGGCCTCGGCGCGACCCAGCGCGCCGAGCAGCGCGGAGGCAGCCTCGGCCTCGCCCACGCGCACCAGGTCCACCGCGCGCAGGCCGCCCGGCGGCGGTGTGAGCCGTACGTCGCCGACGCGCACCGGCAGCACCTGACGGCGTCCGCCCGCCCGGTCGGGGGCGGGCCCGCTGTCCCACAGGCCGCGCCCCGCACGGGACTTGAGGTAGGGCGGGGAGGCGATGTGCAGGACGCGGTGGGCGCCGTCGTCGCCGGGATCCGGCTCCATCAGGGCGGCGCCGGGGTCGCGGACGTCCACCGGGAAGGCGCGGAAGCCCGCCGCGCCGAGCACGGCGGCCACCCAGTCCACCCACATCCGGTCCTCGGAGACGTGGTTGAGCACGATGTTCGCGGGCGAGGCGGGCCTGCGCCGGGTGAAGGCGGCGACATGGGCCAGCCGCAGCGACTCGTCGATCGGCGGCAGCCCGGTGACCTGCCCGTGGGTGAGCACCGAGGTGAGCCGCTCGCAGGCGGCGAGCAGGGAGCTGCCGAGGTTGGGCGGGTCGCCGAAGGTCGCCAGGACCTCCTCGTAGGCGTAGAAGGGCCGGTACGGGATCTCCACCGTGCCCCAGTAGCTGTCGGCGGCCTCGCCCGTCAGCCCACTGGGCAGGCCCTCGAAGTACTCCCGGGCGAGTGCCCGTCCGGCGTCGGCCTTCTCCTTCTCGCCCTCGTCGATGCGGGTCGGCACGGGCAGGATGCGGATGTTCCGCTCCTGGTAGCGCTCCTCGATGTAGCGGGCGACGGCCGAGGCGCCGTCGATGCTCTGGTCGCTCAGGGTGAAGCAGACGACGAGGACCTGGGGCATCTGGACCGTGCAGATGTCGGCGATGTCGCTGAGTCCGGTACGGCTGTCGATCAGGGTGAAGTCGTAGTGGCGGCGCATGTCGTCGCTCATGGCGTCGAAGAACTGGCCGCCGCCGGAGTGCTCGTAGAAGTGGTCCCAGTCCATCCGCCCCACGACCGAGGAGTAGTCGCGGTTGCGGCGGCCCGCCGAGAGGAAGTCCAGGCTGCCGCCGCTGGGGAAGGACCAGTCGAGGGTGACGGCGTGCGGGCGGACGCGCGCGTAGGCGCGGTGCCAGTCCGGGGCGCGCTCGCCGGGCCGCCGGGCCTCCTCCTGGTACTCGGTGATCAGGTTGATCAGGCCGGGGGTGGCCTCCAGCTCGCGCAGGTTGAGGAAGGGGTGGAAGAAGCGGTGCAGGCCGGGCGCCTCCAGGTCCCAGTCGACGGCGAGCACCCGGTGGCCGTTGGCCGCCAGGATCCAGGCGCAGTTGGCGAGCGCCATCGTGCGTCCGGTGCCGCCCTTGTACGAGTAGAAGGTGATGACGGTCCCGTCACGGTTCTCGGCCATCTGGAGGGTCCTCCACCTGTTCGGCCTTGCTCTTCCCGGCGGCGCGCTGTTCCGGCTGGTCCCCGGTGCGGCCGCGGGCCGCCCGGCCGAGCCCGACCCCGTCCGGCAGGACGTGGGGCAGCGGGCTGCCGGGCCCGGCCGGCCGGCCCGTGCGCGCGGCGCTCTCGTAGTGCCTGACCGCCGACCGGACCGCCCTGGGGAGCTCCTGGCTGAAGGCTTCCAGAGTAGGCAGCCCGCCGCCCTGCGTCAGGTGGCCGGGGCTCTGCCGCAGCCGCGTCCCGAGCACTTCGTCCGCGACATGGCGCAACTCGGCCTCGCGCGGGGGCGATTCGGGGTCGGCGCGGTTCCAGGGAACCATCACGCTGAGCCACGGACGCGGCTCGGCACACAGCCGCCGCACCAGCTCCCGGTGGCGCGGGGAGTCCAGCGCCCAGCGGTCGAGCAGCAGCAGCCCGGGGGCGTCGGGCGGCCCCGGGCGCAGCAGCCGGTCGGCGCTGTCCTCGAACTCCGCGAGGCGCACGCTGTAGTTGAGGTTGACCACGAGGTCGGCGGTGTGGCGGGCCAGCGGCCGTGCGGAGAGCGGGTGGTACGGGTTCCAGTCGGTGGGCCGGGGGCCGTAGCAGTCGGGGCCGCGCCCGCGCGGCAGGCCGTCGCGGGAGCAGGCGAGGACGGTGACGTCCAGGTCGCGGCCGGGTCCGGGGGCGGCGCCGAAGGCGGAGGTGAGCGTCGCGTAGTCCTGGAGCGGGTCGCCGTCGGCCACCTGGGTGCGCTCGGCGACGCTCACGATCCGCTTGGCGAGCTGGTAGACGGCGTGCTCGTAGTGGTCGCGCAGATACGTCAGCTTGATCATCCCGTAGAAGCCCTCGTCGGCGTACTCCTCGCCGAAGTCCGCGTGGTCGAACCGCAACCTGCGGGCCGCTTCGGGGAGTTGGTGCGGCAGGACGGGGATCCAGAGCGCGGGGATGATCGCCGGGGGCGAGTGGTGCTCGCTGCGCGACTGGTGGAGCGTGTCGCGCCCGGCGAAGGCGAACCACTCCCGGCCGCACTGCTCGCTGAGGAAGTAGCGCGGCGAGTAGAGCGGTACGAAGACGCGGCAGTGGGCGAGCGCCTCGGTGATCTGCCCCTGCCAGTCCTCGCCCGGGCGCACATGCTGGTCCATGAACCCGGCGGGCACCCCCGCCGGGAGCGCGGTCAGCTGCATGACGTGCGCGGACAGGTCGCGGAAGAAGCGCTGCACCCAGAGGTTGGGGTCCTTGTCGCGGGGATCGTTCTTCGGTGTGTGCGCGTAACTCAGGAAGAAGTACGGCCTCGGCTCGTGCCCCCCGCCCCGCGCGGCTCCGTG
Organism: Streptomyces sp. NPDC023838; assembly: GCF_040639555.1. Classification (NCBI taxonomy): domain Bacteria; kingdom Bacillati; phylum Actinomycetota; class Actinomycetes; order Kitasatosporales; family Streptomycetaceae; genus Streptomyces; species Streptomyces sp. NPDC023838. Next base: position 61,653 of record NZ_JBFAAD010000026.1, on the reverse strand, counting down.
CGGCACCGCTCCCTCCCGGTCCGAGTGGGTAGGTCCTCAGTGTAGAAAGCGAGCGATGCGCGGCGGAACCGCCTGTACGAGCCGATTCGGGGGCGGCCGGTCACCCGCGCGGCGCGTTGCGGGCCCGCCAGGCGTCCCGGTGGCGCCGGGCGGAGTCCCTGGCAGCGGTGAGCGCTTCGGGTGCGACCCGCTCCGCCCGCCAGGCCGCGGCGCTCTCCCCCATCCCGGCGACGAAGCGTTTGCCCGGGCCGGTGAGCGCGCCGCAGCGGGCGAGCGTGTCGATCGCCTCCGACGTCTGCCGACGCCAGCGCGCGAACTCCGTCTCGGCCCTGCCACGCGCCGCCGGGGTCTGTGCGGTGGTGCGCCGCACCCGCCAGAAGTCGGTGACCGCCAGGTGCGCGTACGCGCCCTGCAGCAGCGCGCCGAGCGGTCTCGGGTCGTCGCGCCAGGGGGCGTAGTAGCGGCCGGTGTCCTCCGGGTCGTACAGGTCGCAGCTGTCGAGCACCGCGCCCAGCTTCACGTGCTGGAACTCGTGGACGATCAGGAGGGCGAGCGGGGCCGGGGCGGCGGGGCGGGCCGCGCCCACGGCCCCGAAGGCGTCCCGGCAGGTGGCGCTGGTGTCGCCGCCCGCCCGGGGGCTCAGCGGGGTGATGGACCGCAGTCCGGCGGCGATCCCCGGTGCGTACGACGGGAGGTGACGCTGGATCAGGGACCAGGCTCCGGCGAGCGCGTCGGCCCAGGCGCGCGCCCCGGAGGCCGGAAGCCGCTCCTCGACGGGCCAGGGGTAGCGGTCGCGCAGCGGGTCGGTGTCCTCCAGGGCGACCCTCCAGCCGCTCGCCTCGAAGAGCCGTACGGGCTGCCAGTGCGGGGTGCGCCCGTCCAGGCCCTCGCTCCAGCCCATCCGTATCCTGCGGCCCCCGGCCCGTACCGTGAACCCATAGGACTGCGCGGTCAGTTCGGCCTCCTCGGCGCCGCCCGGCAGCAGGGCCCGGCCGATGCCGGGCAGCCGCAGGGTGCCCTCGCGCAGCGGTACGACGACGGTGTCGGCACGCCTGGCGCGCAGCGCCGCAGACGCCGCGAGCTCCGCCAGACCGCCCGCGAGCGCGCCGGGTTCCCGGCCGCCGAGGACGCCGAGGGCCCATGGCCGGAAGTAGGGGTGGGCGAGGGCGGCTTCCAAAGCGTGCGGCGCCGCCGTGTCCAGGTCGAGCAGCAGCTCCCAGGCGGCGGCCGCCCGGCGGTCCGCGGAGTCCGCCCGGCCGCCGACGGCCGCGAGCAGGCCGCGGTTGAGGTCGAGCTGGGCGAGGGCGAGACGCTCGACGGTGCCGGCGCCGCCGAACCCGGCCGCCAGCTCGTCGAAGTCGGCCGGTTCCAGGGCCGGTTCGGCCTCGGGCCGGGCGTGCTCCTGGGCCGGGGCGGGCTCCTGGGCCCGGGCGTGCGCCGGGTGCTCGGGGAGCGACTCGTGGGTACGGATGTTCATGATCAGCGCCATCAGGTCGGGGCAGAACACGGACGGGTTGTCGAAGCCGGTTCCGGTCCGGTAGCGGTGGGCGTAGAGGCCGCCGCCGCAGGACGCGACCACGGGACAGGCGGTGCACTGCGCGCAGAGCGCCTCGATCCCCTTCTGGCGGGCCAGCATCCCGGGGTGGGTGAGCACGTCGTCGAGGCTGTGCTCGAAGACGTTCATCCCGGTCGCGGGGGCACCGTCGTAGGACGTTTTGAGGCTGTCGGCCTGCTCGAAGGTGCCGTCGGTCTCGACGACGACCAGGTCGGCCGGGGCGAGCCCGAGGGACTCGGTGAGGCTCGTGCCGCCGCGCAGGGTGCGCTGGACGGACTCGAAGAGCCGTACGGGGACCGGGCGCCCCTGTCCGTCCCAGCGCCGGTACACGGCGTCGAGCCAGTCCGCGTACGGCGTCGGCGAGCCCGCAGGGCGCGGCGGCGGGTGGTCCCAGGTGGCGTGCGGCAGCAGGAAGTCGATGCGCGGCGGGCGCAGCGCGGCCAGCGCGTCGTACACCGCGACCGGGTCGTTGGCCAGGTCGATGGTGCACAGCAGCCCGGCGAACAGCTCCCGGTAGCGCGGACGGCTGAGCAGGGCCACCGCGTCGAGGACCCGGGCGTGGCTGCTGCGGCCGTCGGCGTAGCGGCGGTGGCGGTCGTTGGCCGTCCGGTCGCCGTCGAGCGAGACGCCGACGCGGATGCCCAGTTCACGGAAGAGCTCGCAGAACTCCTCGTCGAGCAGCACCCCGTTGGTGTGGATGCGCAGATCGAGGGCGCTGACGCCGCGCAGCGCGCGGTGCAGCTCTTCGGCGGCGCGTCTGAGGAGCACGGGCCCGGCCAGCAGCGGTTCGCCGCCGTGCAGCACCACATGGACGGCGGGCAGCCGGTGGGCCCGGGCGTGGGCGGCGATCCCGGCCGCGGTGGCGGCCAGGATCTCGTGCGAGACCGCCCTGGGCCGGCCGCGCCAGCTGGTGTCGGCGTGTTCGTACACATAGCAGTGGTCACACGCCAGGTCGCAGCGGCTGTGCATCTTCACTACGACCTGCGACACCACCGGAGGCGACCGGTCCATGGCGCGGGGCCTCCGGCTAGAGCGCCGACTGGAAGGCGGCGACCGGAACCGTCGAAGCGTTCTCGGCGGCGATCAGGCGCTGTATCTGCGCGGGGAGTTCCCCGCCGCGCGCCTTGGCGGCCTGTGTGTGTAGTGATGGCCGTTCACGGCCCTGGCGGTCGGGCGCCGGACAAGGTCGTTCGGCGGCCGTGACGAGATGTCCCATGATCCCCCCACCGGCGGGCGTGCGTCGTTGCGGGAGGGTGATTGCCCTCTCCGCACTTGTCTTCCCCGCATCGGCCACTCTCGCACAGGACCGCGCCGATCGGTTTCGACTCCCGTGCGGGGATGGCCGGTTCACGCCACCCGCCGGATACCCACGGCACTGCTCCGGAGCCACTGCGGCCCCACGGGTCGCGGCCCCACGGGTCGCGGCGCCGGGGGCCTCAGCGCTCGAACGGGACCGAGATCGCCATGGTCATCTCCACCGGCTCGGTGCCGTCGTTGCGGTAGGTGTGGCTCGTACTGGCCTCGAAGGAGACCGAGTGGCCCGCCGGGACGGGGTGTTCGGCGCCGTCCACGACGAGGGTGAGGGTGCCGGCGGCGACGTGGATGAGCTCGAAGGTGCCCACCGGGTGCGGGTCGGAGGAGCTGCCGTCGCCGGGCATCAGGTGCCACCGCCACATCTCCAGCGGGCCGGGGGCCTCGGTGCCCGCGAGCAGCGTGCTGGAGCTGCCGCGCTCCGTGGACCAGAGCCGGACGGCCTGGTCCGGCGGCACGATCCGCACACTGGGCCCGCTCTCGTAGTCGAGCAGGGTCGTGATGCTCACGCCGAGGGCGTCGGCGATCTTCACCACGGTGCCGACGCTGGGGTTGGTCCTGGCCTGCTCGATCTGGATGAGCATGCCGCGGCTGACCCCCGCACGGGTGGCGAGCGCGTCCAGGGTGAAGCCGCGCTCCCCGCGCCAGCGCTTGACGTTGCGGGCCAGGGACTGGGTCAGCAGATCGAGGTCCGACACATTCCGTCCAGGATGGGGGCCACCGAGGAGGCGACCGACTAATATTTTGGATGACAAGTTCAGTATAGTGAACTACGGTCCGGTGCACCGAACCGTTCACCGCACTGTACTGCGAGGCACTCTCATGACGGCACTCTTCGCCCTGGCCACCAGCCTCCTGTGGGGGCTGGCCGACTTCGGCGGCGGGCTGCTCACCCGGCGCATCCCCGCGCTGACCGTGGTCGTCGTCTCGCAGGCCGTCGCCGTGGCCGTACTCGGCGCGGTCGTCGTGGCCACCGGCGGGTGGCACGAGGCCGGGCCCCAGCTCTGGTTCGCGGTGGCGGCGGGCGCGGTCGGCCCGGTCGCGATGCTCAGCTTCTACAAGGCGCTGGCGCTCGGCCCGATGGGCGTGGTCTCCCCGCTCGGCTCGCTCGGAGTGGCGGTGCCGGTCGGGGCCGGCCTGGTGCTCGGCGAGCGGCCGGGCGTGCTCCAGTTCGCCGGGATCGCCGTCGCGGTCGTCGGCATCCTCATGGCGGGCGGCCCGGAGTTCCGGGGCGCGCCGGTCCAGCGCCAGGCGATCGTGCTCACGCTGCTCGCCGCGTTCGGCTTCGGCGCGGTGATGGCGCTGATCTCGGAGGCGTCGACCACGATCACCGGCCTGTTCCTCGCGCTGTTCGTCCAGCGCGTCACCAATGTCGCCGTCGGCGGGACCGCGCTGTACGTGTCCGTGAAGCGGGGCGGCGACGCGCTGCCGGAGGGCGGCGGAGCTGTGGTCGTCGCCGCCCTGCCCGCGCTCGCCTTCGTCGGCCTGGCCGACGTGGCCGCCAACGGCACCTACTCCATCGCCGCCCAGCAGGGGCCGGTCACCGTCGCGGCCGTGCTCGCCTCGCTCTACCCGGTGGTGACGGCGCTGGCCGCGCGGGGCGTGCTCAAGGAACGGCTGCGCGGAGTGCAGGCGGCGGGGGCGGGCATCGCGTTGGTGGGCACGCTGCTGCTGGCGACGGGGTGACGGGGTTACACCTCGTCCGACGTCAACTCCGCCACCGCGAGCAGCTGTTCAGGGGTGACCCCCTCGGGAATCGGCACCGGGGCCGGCGTGCGCAGCGGCGGCTGCCAGCCGTTCTCCTGGTCCCAGGTCCGTACGACCCGGGCGGGCGCCCCGGCCACCACGGCGTGGTCGGGCACCTCGCCCCGGACGACCGCGCCCGCCGCGACGACCACGTTGCGCCCGAGCCGGGCGCCCGGCAGCACGACGGCGCCGGTGCCGAGCCAGCAGCCCGGCCCGATCTCGACCGGCTCCATCCGGGGCCACTGCTTGCCCACGGGCTGGTGGGGGTCGTCGTAGCTGTGGTTGGTGGAGGTGATGTAGACGTATGGGCCGCAGTACGTGTTGGAGCCGATGGTCACCGTCGTGTCCGCGATGACGTGGCTGCCCCGGCCCAGCACCACGCCGTCGCCGAGCGTCAGGATCGGCTCGGAGCCGAGGTCGAGGCCGGGCATCATCCCCGCCGTCAGCGTGACCTGCTCGCCGATGATGCAGTGGTCGCCCAGCTCGATCCACGCCTCGCCGAAGACCGTGCCCTGCGGGAACGCGAGCCGGGTGCCGGAGCCGATCCGGCGGAAGCGCAGCCGCCCGGGGTGCTCGGCGGTGACCGCCCCCGCCTGCTGCACCCACTGCCAGCCGCGCTGGACCGCGCCGGCGGCCAGCCGGCGTCGCCAGGCGGTCAGCGATGAGAACGTGTTTCTGTTCTTCGGCACCCGCACACGGTACTCACCGCCGACCGCGCTGGTCAGCGCAGGGACCTGTGATCTTCCGCTCAGGCCGGGCCCGGCGGTCAGCCGCCGTGCGCCTCGCGGTGGTCCCGGGCCAGGCCCAGATACATCAGCGCGTTGACCTTGATGCCCTCGCGCTCCTCCTCGCTGAGCTCGCGCCTGACCTTGGCGGGTACGCCCGCGACGAGCGAGCCGGGCGGTACGACCATCCCCTGCGGCACCAGCGCCTGCGCCGCGACCAGCGAACCGGCGCCGATCACGGCCCCGTTGAGCACGGTGGCGCCCATGCCGATGAGCACGTCGTCCTCGACCGTGCAGCCGTGCAGCACGGCGTTGTGGCCGACCGAGACGCGCTCGCCGACCGTCACCGGGAAGCCGGGGTCCACATGGACCGTGCAGTTGTCCTGAATGTTGCTGTCGGCGCCGAGCGCGATCGGGCCGCAGTCGGCCCGCAGCACCGTGTGGTACCAGACGCTCGCCCCCGCGGCCAGGGTCACCTCGCCGAGCACCACGGCGGTGGGTGCGGTGAACGCCGCCGGGTCGATCTGCGGCTGCTTCCCGCCCACACCCACGACCAACGCCTGCTCTGCCATGCGCCACTCCTTCGTACGGATCCCATCGCACCCAGGGGCACGGTAGGCGACGGACCGCCGGGGTGTGCGGCCGGGTGGCCCGTACGATCACCGGATGGCACTCTTCCGGCTCGACCGGCGTACGGAGGCGGGCCCCGCCGAGGTCTGGCTGCGGCTCACCGACTGGGCCCGCCACTCGGGGAGCGTCCCGCTGACCCGGATCACCGTCCGCACTCCCCCGCCCACCGGCGTCGGCACGGTCTTCGTGGCCCGCACGGGCATCGGGCCCCTGGCGTTCGAGGACCCGATGGAGGTCGTGGTGTGGGAGCCGCCCGGGCCCCGCGGGGCCGGGCGCTGCCGTCTGGAGAAGCGCGGGCGCGTCGTCACCGGCTGGGCCGAGATCGAGGTGCGCCCCGGCGCCGAAGGGGCCGGGGCGCTGCTGGTGTGGCGGGAGGACCTGCGGGTGTGGCGGCTGCCGCGTGTCCTCGATCCGCTGACCTCGCGCGCGGGCCGGTATGTGTTCGGCCGCGCGCTCACGGTCCTGCTCGGCAGGTGAGTCAGTCGGCGGCGGGCACGTTCTCGGCCGGGGCGGCCGCCTCGATCTCGGCCGACGCCTTCTTGGCGCGGTTCTTGACGACCAGCATCGAGACCACGCCCAGCACGGCCGCGAGGCCCAGACCCACGTACGAGAAGTTCTTCAGCCAGGACTCGGCGACCACGCCGATGTAGTAGATGGCGGCCGTCGTGCCGCCCGCCCAGCAGATGCCGCCGAGCACGTTGGCGATGAGGAACTTCCAGTACGGCATGTGCAGCACGCCCGCCAGGGGGCCCGCGAAGATGCGCAGCAGCGCGATGAAGCGGCCGACGAAGACCGCCCACATGCCCCACTTCTTGAACGAATTCTCCGCCATGGCGACATGGCCGTCGCTGAAGTGCTTGGGGAACTTGGCGCCGAGCCAGGCGAGCAGCGGTCTGCCGCCCTTGCGGCCGATCGCGTAGCCGATGGAGTCACCGACGACCGCGCCGACCACGGCGGCGGCGCCGAGGATCACCGGGTTGATGTGACCCTCCTGGGACGCCAGCAGTGCGGAGCTGACGAGGACGATCTCGCCCGGCAGCGGGATGCCGAGGCTCTCCAAGCCGATGACCAGCCCCACCAGGAGGTAGACACTGACGGCGGGGATGTTCTCCAGCCACTCCTGGATGTGCAACGCCCGTTTCCTCCCGATCGCGGCGGGCAGACGCCCGGCGTGCGCCCCCCTTGGCGCACGCCGGGAAGCCTACCCGCTCACGCCGCGTCGACGGCGTCCCAGAAGCCGCACCGGTGCGCGCGGGCGACCGTGGTGACCACCGCGTCACCGCCCGCCGACGCCGTGCGCAGCCGCAGCACCCGGCCCGGGGAGCCGTCGCCGGACGACCCCGGCATCGCGGGCTGCCCGGCCGCCCGGGGCGGGTTCCCGTGCAGGAAGGAGCCCCAGTACGCGGTCATCTGCCGGGCCGGCGCCCGCTGTTCGCGGTCGAAGGGCGCGTCGAGGCCGAAGTGGCGGAAGACCGTTTCCCGCAGGTCCGCCCTGTGGCTGCTCGGCGGCGCCGTGTCGGACATGACCGTCACTCCTTTGCGTGCGGGCAGGGCGAGGTGACACGTGCAAACGCGAGGACGTGCTTCGGCTTCTGAACACACCATGAGCCAGAAGGCCGTTGACGCACCGTCAGGCACCACGTGTTGCCCGAGAAAGCCAGGACCGGCCCGGAACGGAGTGAATAAGTTGAACAAGAAACGGATCCGGCCCCGAGTGTCCACGCACTCGGGGCCGGATCCGTTCGGGAACGGCGTGGATCAGCCGATGGATCAGCCGGTGGATCAGCTGATGGATCAGCTGTTGGGGCGCAGGGTCCACACGACGGTCATCTCGCCGGTGACGGCGCCGTCCTCGCGGGTGATCGCGATGGCGACCGGGAACTCGGGGCGCTCCCCCGCGTCCAGCTCCGCGACGACGTCCGCGATCGGGCGGCCCAGCGTGGCGGTGGCGGTGACCACGCCCATGGCGAGCTTCTTGTAGCCGATCTCCGCCTTGACGGCGAGCGGCACGGCCCGGCCCATCTGGTCGCCGAAGGCGGCGATCACGATGGCGCCGCTGGCGGACTCGGCGAGCGTGAACATCGCGCCGGCGTGCGGTCCGCCGACGTGGTTGTGGTAGTCGGCCTGGTCGGGCAACCGGACCACGGCCCGCTCGGGGGTGGTCTCCAGGAACTCCAGATTGAGGGTCCTGGCCATGGGAACGGTCGCGGCGAGCATCTCGCCGACGGACATCTGATCAGCGCTCATGGCATCGGATGTTACCCGCGAGTAGTAGACCTTGACCATCCCCTCACAGGGGCGGACGTTGGAGGCGCGAGCCGCCCCCTCTATGGTTACTCGCCATGTGGCAAGGACAGCAGCCGCCCGGGGGCGAGCAGAATCCGCAGGACCCGAACCAGAACCCGTACCAGCAGCCGGGCTATCAACAGCCCAACCCGTACCAGCAGCCGACGCAGCCGGGGCACCAGCCGCCCGGCGGCTACCAGCAGCCGGGATACGGGTATCCGCAGCAGCCCAACCCGTACCAGCAGCCGACCGTGCCGCAGTACGCGGTGGGAGCCCCGCCCGGACCGCCGGTACCGCCGCAGGACGACGACGGCGGCAAGAAGAAGACGACCCTGATCGCCATCATCGCGGCGACCGCGGTCGTGGTCGCCGCGGTCGTCACCGGCGTCGTGGTCATGAAGGACGACGGCAAGGACACCAAGGCCGACGACAACAAGCCGTCGAAGAGCGTCTCGGCCCCGCCGCAGGCCTCGTCGCCCGCCGCCCAGCCCAACCCGCGCGGCGGCTCCACCGAGGAGGCGAAGCCGACCATCGCGGGCTGGAAGGTCATCACCAACCCCAAGTGGGGCACGGCCTTCGACGTCCCGTCGGACTGGGAGTTCAAGGGCCCGAGCTGGGCCGGTGGCTTCGAGGACCACGCCAACCCGACCGGGAAGCCGATCATCATGCAGTCGGCGCCCGCGTACTACAAGCCCAAGTGGTGCAGCGAGGACTCCAACCACGACGGCAACACCGAGGACACCGAGCTCGCGGGCACCGGCACCAAGGGCGCCAACGGCGCCAAGAACACCGACGAGGTCGCCGAGAACCAGGTGCCGTGGTGGGTGTACGGCGCGTACACCCAGCCGGACAAGAACATCATCAAGACCACCAAGCCCGTCCCGTACACCACCAAGTCGGGCATCGTGGGCAGTGTCGCCCGCGCCTCGGCGACCGGGGTCAAGAAGACCAGCAAGTGCGACACCGACGGCCAGGCGATCACCTTCGGGTTCAAGAACGCCAAGGGCGACTTCGTGGCCTGGAGCCTCTACGCGGTCACCGGCGTGAATGGCGCGGTCTCCGAGGACACCATCCAGAAGATCCTCAGCACCGTCCGCCTCGCCGGTCAGCCCACCGGCTGACCCCCGCCCGTACGCGGTGACACCCCCGGCACCGCGTACGGCGCAGAATCGGTTTGGCACATCGGGGCGGCGGCGGCGATAGTCCACAGGTGACATCCGCTGCCGCCGTCTCCCGCTTCCGCCGCCCCACCTGGGCGGGCCGCAACTACACCCTGCTGACCGCCGCCGCGATCGTGACCAATCTGGGCAGTCAGGGCGCCCTGATCGCCTCGGCGTTCGCGGTGCTGCAGGCGGGCGGCGACGGCGGCGACGTGGGTCTGGTGGCGGCGGCCCGTACCGTGCCGCTCGTCCTCTTCCTGCTCGTCGGCGGCGCGCTGGCGGACCGGATACCCCGGCACCGGGTGATGGTCGCCGCCAACAGCCTCAACTTCCTCTCCCAGGGCGCCTTCGCGCTGCTCGTGCTGACCGGCACGCCCCAGCTGTGGCAGATGCTCGCGCTCAGCGCGCTGGGCGGTGTGGGCCAGGCGTTCTTCGGCCCCGCCTCCGAGGGCATGCTGATGTCCAGCGTGCAGGGCGAGGAGGCCGGTCGGGCCTTCGCGCTGTACCGGATGGCGATGCAGGGCGCGGGCATCGGCGGCGCCGCCCTCGGCGGGGCGCTGATCGCCGCCGTCGGACCCGGCTGGGTACTCGCCGTGGACGCGACCGCCTTCGCCGTCGCGGGCGGGCTGCGCGCCTTCATCGACGTCACCCACATCCCGGCGCGCGAGCCCGGCGGCGGCATCGTGGCCGATCTGCGCGACGGCTGGCGGGAGTTCATCGGCCGCCCCTGGCTCTGGGCGATCGTGGCGCAGTTCTCGATCGTCAACGCCGTGGTGGTGGCCGCCGACGCGGTGTACGGACCGTTGGTCGCCCGCGACCACCTGGGCGGGCCGGGGCCGTGGGGCCTGGCGCTGGCCGCGTTCGGGGCGGGCACGGTCGGCGGCGCCCTGGTGATGATGCGCTGGAAGCCGCGCCGGCTGCTGTTCGTCGGCTCGCTCTGCGTCTTCCCGCTCGCCCTGCCCTCCGCCGCGCTCGCGGTGCCGGTGCCGATCGGGGCGCTGGTCGCGGTGATGTTCCTGACCGGGGTGTCGATCGAGGTGTTCGGCGTCTCCTGGATGACCGCCATGCACCAGGAGATACCCGAGGAGAAGCTGTCGCGGGTCTCCGCGTACGACTGGCTGGGCTCGCTCGCCGTGGTGCCGCTGGCCACCGCGCTCGCGGGTCCGGCCGAGAGCGCCTTCGGCCGTACCTCCGCACTGTGGGGCTGCGCGGTGGTGATCGTGGTCCTGACGGCGGCGGTGCTCACGGTCCCGGACGTACGGAACCTGACGCGCCGCACCACGCAGGTCGCCGGGGCTCCGGCCGATGCGGACGCAGCGGTTCCGCCTGTCTCAGCCGATGCCGAACGCCCCCTCGGGGGGCTCGGGTGACGGCTGCGCCTCGCTGTCCGGTACGGGCTTCGCGCCTGCGATGAACCGCCGCAGCACGTCCCCGTGCTCGACCCGGGCGGGGAAGGCGTCCCCAGCCGTCAGCCGGGCGAGGGGGGCGATCGGCAGCGGCCCGTGCGAGGCGAGCAGCACCACGTTGCCGAACCGCCGCCCGCGCAGCACCGAGGGCTCGGCGATCAGCGCGACCTGCTCGAACACCGCCCGGAAGGTGGCCAGTTGGGGGCGGAGGAAGGCGAAGGGCGCGCCGTCGGCGAGGTTGGCCGCGTACAGCCCGCCGGGCCGCAGCACCCGCTCGGCGCACCGCGCGTACTCGACCGAGGTGAGGTGCGCGGGCACCCGCGAGCCGCCGAACACGTCCGCGACGAGCAGATCGGCCGAGTCCTGCGGTGCGGACTCCGTCCAGGCGCGGGCGTCGGCCGCGTGCACCCGGATCCCGCTGCCGCCGGGCAGCGGCAGATGCTCGGTGACCAGGGCGAGCAGCCCGCGGTCGGCCTCCACCACGTCCTGCCGCGAGCCCGGGCGGGTCGCCGCCAGATAGCGCGGCAGGGTGAGCGCGCCGCCGCCGAGGTGGAGCACGTCGAGCGGTGCGCCCGGCTCCCCCGCGCAGTCGACGACGTGGGCGAGCCTGCGGGCGTACTCGAACTCGATGTACGTCGGGTCGTCGAGGTCGACGTAGGACTGCGGCGCGCCGTTCACGGTGAGCAGCCAGGCCCGCTCCCGGTCCACGTCGGGCATCAGCTTGGCGGTGCCCCAGTCCACTGTCCGGCTGACCGGTATCGGCTCGTTCACCGTCCCATTGTGCGGCAGGCGCTCCGCTGGAAATGAGGGCCTGCGGCTGCGGGTTGTCTGTGGCTGGTCGTGCCCACGCGGCGGAGCCGCACGACGGCACAGCCCCGCGCCCCTGAAGAGGCGCGGCGCCCCTACGCCCAGAGCTCTGCCACGGCCGCCGCGTGGGCCGCCGCCTGGGTGCGGCCCGCTCGGGCGGCCGGGGCGCGGCGGGACGGCTCCAGGGAGTTGCGGCCGAAGGCGCGGCGGGCGGCGGAGTCCGGGGTGATGAGCTCGACGCGCGCGCCCGCGGCGGCCAGCTCGGCCGCCTGGGTGCGCGGCGAGTCCAGCGGACCGCCGCCGAGCGCCAGCGGCGCGAGGACCAGCACCCGGTCGTATCCGGCGGCGAGCTGGGCGTTGGCCGGGGAGTGCACTCCCCCGTCGATCCAGCGGCGGCCCTCGATGGTGACGGCGGGCCACACCCCGGGCACCGCGCAGCTGGCGGCGACGGCGTCCACCAGCTCCACACCGCTGTCCCCGTCGAAGATCCGCAGTTCGCCGCTGTCCGCCGCGACCGCCGTGATCCGCAGCCGCCGCGTCGGCCACTCATGGGCGACCAGCCGTCCGGCGATCACCTCGCGCCGGGCCGCTTCCTGGCCCGTGCCACCGGCGAGCGCGACCCGGCCCAGCTTTCTGCCGTACTCCTCGGGCGTACGGGAGGTCAGCGCCGCGCGGGCGAAGCGGAACACCGCGGCCGGGCCCAGGTTCGCCGGGATCTCGCCGTCGGGCCGGGCGAGCTGACGTTCATACAGCTGCGGCAGCCCGATCCGTCCCGAGGTGATCTGCGCGGCGACCACCGAGCCCGCCGAGCTGCCGACCACCAGCTCGGCGCCGGTCACGTCGACGCCCGCCTCGGCGAGCCCGTACAGCATGCCGATCTCCCAGCCCACGCCGGTGATTCCGCCCGCACCGAGCACCAGTGCCGTGTCTCCCATGCCCGCAGTGTGACGGAACGCGTCGGGCCCGCCTCCCCCGGGGTCCCGGAGGAGACGGGCCCTTTCGGCCACCGGTCATCGGTCGCGCCAGACATCGGCCACCGGTCGTCGGCCACCGGTCGTCGGTCACCGGTCGTCGGCCACCGGTCGCCGCTCATCGGCCACCAGTCATCGGCCACCGGTCAGAGGAGCCCGGTGATCGTCCCGGCGCCGACCGTGCGTCCGCCCTCACGGATCGCGAAGCCGAGGCCTGGCTCCAGCGGCGTGTCCCGGCCCAGCTCGACGGTCATGGTGACCGTGTCACCGGGGCGCGCCACGGCCGCCTCGCCGAGGTCGACGTCGCCGACCACGTCCGCGGTGCGGATGTAGAACTGCGGCCGGTAGCCGGTGGCGACCGGGGTGGTCCGTCCGCCCTCGCGCGCCGACAGGACGTACACCTGCGCGGTGAAGCGGCGGCTCGGCGTGACGCTGCCGGGCGCCGCGACCACCTGGCCGCGCCGCACCGCGTCGCGGGGCACCCCGCGCAGCAGCAGCGCCACGTTGTCCCCAGCCTCGGCGGACTCCATCGGCTTGCCGAAGGTCTCCAGACCGGTGACGACCGTCTCCACGTCCGCGCCGAGCACGTCGACGCGGTCGCCGACGCGGACCGTGCCGCGCTCGACGGCGCCGGTGACGACCGTGCCGCGGCCGGTGATGGTCAGCACGTTCTCCACCGGCAGCAGGAACGGCGCGTCGGTGTAGCGGACCGGCATCGGCACATAGGTGTCGACCGCGTCGAGCAGCGCCTCGATCGCCGCCGTCCAGCGCGGGTCGCCCTCCAGCGCCTTCAGCCCCGAGACCCGGACGACCGGCACCGAGTCGCCCCCGTACCCGTGTGCCGAGAGCAGGTCGCGGACCTCCAGCTCCACGAGGTCGGTGAGCTCCTCGTCCCCGGCGTCCGCCTTGTTGAGCGCCACCACGATGTGGTCGACCCCCACCTGGCGGGCGAGCAGGACGTGCTCGGCCGTCTGCGGCATGATCCCGTCGAGCGCGGAGACGACGAGGATCGCCCCGTCCAGCTGGGCGGCGCCGGTGACCATGTTCTTGACGTAGTCGGCGTGGCCGGGCATGTCGACATGGGCGTAGTGGCGGGTGTCGGTCTCGTACTCGACGTGCGCGATGTTGATGGTGATGCCCCGCGCGGCCTCCTCCGGCGCCCGGTCGATCCGGTCGAACGGGACGAAGGTGCCGGTGCCGCGCGCGGCGAGGACCTTGGTGATGGCGGCGGTCAACGTGGTCTTGCCGTGGTCGACATGACCCATCGTGCCGATGTTGAGGTGGGGCTTGGTGCGTACGTATGCCGTCTTGGGCATGGCTGTGTCCCTCGGATGCTGAATGGCTCGAAGCCGCGACGGGACCCCTGGATCCGGCCGACCCTCCCCCTGCGGGGTCCGCCGGTCTCTCCGGGAAGGGTCAGCTTCGGGCGCCGCCGAGGGGCGCTGCGATCGCGGCGATCGACGCCGCGGCGAGGGCAGCCTCCGGCGCGTCCGCGACTGCGGACGGCGCTGCGGGGAAGGCGTGCCGGAACATGCGCCGATCATGCCCCGGCGCCGGGCGCGCGTCGAATGGTTTTCGGCGGTGGGGGGTTGGGGGCGGGAGCTCGGCAAGGGCTCAGCGGTTTCAGGTGCGGGGGCTGTTCGCCCCTGCGTACGGCCGTAGGACCGAGCCGTCACGACGGCAGGACGACGCCCGCTCCGACCGTGCGACGACGCCCGCTGCGACCGTGCGACGACAGCCGATACGGCTGTAAGGCGACGCTCGTTACGGCGATCACACGCCCGGGTCGGTTAGTCTCCCCGGATGTTCGACGACCGCGTCGCCCGCCCGTCCGCCGGACTCGCCGTGCGCTGTACCAGGGCCCTCCTTTCGCCCTGGTCGCGGCTGGCCCTCCTGGTGCTGGTGCTCGCGGCGGCCGCCACGACCGTGCTGCTGCTCGAACCGCAGCGGCTGCTCTCCGACGGCTGGCCGCACCGGCTGAGCGGCGGCGCCGCGGTGGTCCTGTTCGGTGTGGCGTACGGCCTGTGCACCGCGGCGTTCGTGCCGCGCCCGCTGCTCAACCTGGCCGCGGGCGCGATCTTCGGGTCGCAGGCGGGCTTGCCCTCCGCGCTTGCCGGGACGGTGCTCGGCGCCGGGATCTCGTTCGGGCTCGGCCGGGTCCTCGGCCAGGACGCGCTGCGGCCACTGCTGCGGGGCCGCTGGCTCAAGGCGGCGGACGGCCAGCTCAGCCGGCACGGCTTCCGGTCGATGATGGCGATCCGGCTCTTCCCCGGTGTGCCGTTCGCGGCGGCCAACTACTGCGCCGCGGTCTCCCGGATGGGCTGGCTGCCGTTCCTGCTCGCGACGGGCCTCGGCTCGGTGCCGAACACGGCGGCGTACGTGGTCGCGGGCAGCCGCGCCGCCTCCCCGACCTCGCCGGTGTTCCTGATCGCGATGGCGTTCATCGCGTTGTCGGGCCTGGGAGCGGCGGCGATGGCCTGGCGCAAGCGGCACCGGCTGAGCGGGCCGCCGGGAGCGGCCGGGCGGCAGGCGGCCGAAGCCGACGCGCAGCCCACGGCCACCGCCTTGGCAGGACCCCCCGCGGCCGCCTCCGCAGGACCCTCCGTATCCGCCCCCGCAGGACCCCCCGCGTCCGACAGGACCGCATAACTCCCGCTTCATCTCCGGCCTGTACGCTGCCCTCCGACCGGCGTCGATCAGATCATCACACCGGCCGTCGCATCGTCGTGCCCGCAACCGTCTTCAGCACCCGGGATGGCCCACGCCCCATGTCTTGGTTCGAATCGTTCATACTCGGACTTGTCCAGGGGCTGACGGAGTTCCTGCCGATCTCCTCCAGCGCGCACCTCCGCCTCACCGCGGCCTTCGCCGACTGGCAGGACCCGGGGCCGGCGTTCACCGCGATCACGCAGATCGGCACCGAGACAGCCGTCCTCATCTACTTCCGCAAGGACATCGTCCGGATCATCTCGGCGTGGTTCCGCTCGCTCACCGACCGGCGGATGCGCGCCGACCAGGACGCCCGGATGGGCTGGCTGGTCATCGTCGGCTCGATCCCGATCGGCGTGCTCGGCATCGTCCTCAAGGACCAGATCGACACCACCTTCCGCGACCTGCGGGTCATCGCCACCACGCTGGTCGTGATGGGCGTCGTCCTCGGCGTCGCCGACCGCCGCGCCGCCCGGGACGAGGCGGGCGGCCGCCACCGCGCGGTCAAGCAGCGCAAGTCGCTCCAGGACCTGAGCGTCAAGGACGGCCTGGTCTACGGGATGTGCCAGGCCATGGCCCTGATCCCGGGCGTCTCGCGCTCGGGCGCCACCATCAGCGGTGGCCTGCTGATGGGCTACACCCGCGAGTCCGCGGCCCGCTACTCCTTCCTGCTCGCCGTCCCGGCGGTGCTGGCGTCCGGCGTCTTCGAGCTGAAGGACGCGGGCGGCGAGGGCCAGGCTCCGATGGCCGAGACGCTCTTCGCCACGGTGATCGCCTTCGGTGTCGGCTATGTCGTGATCGCGTGGTTCATGAAGTTCATCTCCAGCAAAAGCTTCATGCCGTTCGTCGTCTACCGCATCCTGCTCGGCATCGTTCTCTTCTTCCTGGTCGGCGCCGACGTCCTCAGCCCGCACGCGGGCGAGGTCACGGGCGGCTGACGCCGTCCTCGGCCGCGTCCCCGAACGCCCCGTGCCGCCCCGCCCCCGCCGCGAACCGGGCCGCCCCCTCGGCGGCCCGGGCCAGGGACCGTACGCCGTGGCCGAGTTCGTTGCGCAGCGCCTCCGCCTCGCCCATGCCCTCCTGTTCGAGCAGCGAGAGCCGGTCCTCGCGCAGGCACAGCTGGGGGAACGCGGCGATCCGGGACGCCAGCTCCTCGGCCGCCGCACGGGCCGTCCCGGTCGGCACCACCCGGTCGGCCAGGCCGATCGCCAGCGCCTCGGCCGCGTCCACCGGGCGGCCGGTCAGCACCAGGTCCATCGCGCGGCCCGCGCCGATCAGCCGGGGCAGCCGTACCGTACCGCCGTCGATCAGCGGCACGCCCCAGCGGCGGCAGAAGACGCCGAAGACCGCGTCCTGTTCGGCCACCCGCAGATCGCACCAGAGCGCGAGCTCCAGGCCGCCCGCCACGGCGTGCCCCGAGACCGCCGCGATCACCGGCTTGGTCAGCCGCATCCGGGTCGGGCCCATCGGGCCGTCGCCGTCCTCGGTCACCGCGTTGCCGTGCTCGGTGCCGATCGCCTTGAGGTCGGCGCCGGCGCAGAAGGTGCCGCCCTCGCCCCACAGCACCGCGACCGCCGCCTCGTCGTCGGCCTCGAAGGCACGGAAGGCCTCGGCGAGCGCGCGGGCGGTCGGCCCGTCCACGGCGTTGCGCGCGTGCGGGCGGGAGAGCACCACGGTCGTGACGGGTCCGCCGCGCTCGCTGCGGACGGCGGCGGATTCGCTGGGTACGGTCATGGCGCCCACGGGTAGCACGCGCCACCGCCGGCCCACAAGGGCGGACTCGTCCGGGTTGTGGGCCCTCGGACCCTTGGCCCCTCGCGCCCGCTGCCGGAGACTGTGGCGATGACCCAGCGTGTGGAACTCGCGACCGTGATGGACCGGCTCGCCATCGATGAACTCGTCACCGGCTACGCGGCCGCCGTCGACGACGCCGACTGGTCCGCGTACGGGGAGCTGTTCACCCCGGACGGGCGTGCCGACTACCGCGCGGCGGGCGGTGTGGAGGGGCCGGCGGCGGAGGTCGCGGCCTGGCTCGCGGAGACCATGCGGCTCTTCCCGGTCCGCCAGCACCTGATCGTCAACCGGCTGCTCACCCTCCAGGACCTCGGCGGCTATCCGGGCGACCGGGCGGGGGTGCGGGCCGACTACCTCAATCCGATGCGGTTCGGCGCGCAGGACGACGGCGACGGCGGCCCGGTGGAGCCCAACTTCTTCTCCGGCGGCCGGTACGCCTTCTCGCTGCTGCGCACCGACGCGGGCTGGCGGCTGCGCGAGGTGACCGTGCACGAGAAGTGGCGGCATGTGTCGGGAGCGCTCGGCACGGGGTAGGCGGGGGCGTACGGGCGCGCGGCGGGGCGGACTCGCCGGGCGGCCGGGGCATCGGGGCGCGGCCGCCTTGCTGCCGCACACTGAGGGCGCACACTGGGGACACGCTCGGGCGGAATCCACTGCTCATGGGCGGGGCGAGGAGGCGGGGCATGCGGGTTCCGGTCGGGCTGCGGCACCGTCTCACGGGGCTGCGCCAGCTGGTGATGGTGTCGCGGTGGTGGCGGGGCACGGCGGCGGTGCTCGCCGGGGCGCTCCCGGCGCTGGCGTTCCCGGCGCCGGGTCTGTGGTGGTTCGCGTACGTCGCGCTGGTGCCGTGGCTGCTGCTGATCCGCTCGGCCCGCGACGGTCGGCGGGCCGCGCTGGACGGCTGGCTGGGCGGCACCGGGTTCATGCTCGCGGTGCACCACTGGCTGATGCCGAGCCTGACCGTCTTCATCGTCGTCCTGGCCGCGCTCCTGGGGCTCCTGTGGGCGCCGTGGGGCATTCTCGTGCGCTCGACGCTCGGCGGGCCCGGCGCGGGCACGCCTTCGCCGCGGCGCGCGACGGCCGCGCTCGCCGTGCTGCCCTCGGGCTGGCTGATGGTCGAAATGGTCCGCTCCTGGCAGGGGTTGGGCGGTCCGTGGGGGGTGCTGGGCTCCAGCCAGTGGCAGGTGGCACCGGCGCTGCGGCTCGCCTCGGTCGGCGGGGTGTGGCTGGTGAGCCTGTTCGTGGTGGCCGTCAACGTCGCCGTCACGGTGCTGCTCGTCTGCCGCCCGGCGCGTACGCCCGTGGTGGCCGCGGTGCTCGCCGGGGCTGTCGCCGCGGGCGCCGTGTGGGCGTGGGCGCCGCGTCCCGAACGGGCGGGCCGGGTGCGGGTCGCGGTCGTCCAGCCGGGTGTCTACGAGGGCCCCGACGCCCGCTTCGCCCGCAGTGAGGCCCTGACCCGGGCGCTGGCGGGGCGGGACGTGGACCTGGTGGTGTGGGGCGAGAGCAGCGTCGGCTCGGACCTGACGGCCCGGCCGGACCTCGCGCGAAGGATCGCGGCGCTCTCACGGGTGGTGGGCGCGGACATCCTGGTGAACGTGGACGCCCGCCGCGCCGACCGCCCGGGCATCTTCAAGAGCTCGGTCCTTGTGGGGCCGGACGGGCCGACGGGCGAGCGCTACGACAAGATGCGCCTCGTGCCGTTCGGCGAGTACATCCCGGCCCGCTCGCTGCTCGGCTGGGCCACCTCCGTCGGCAAGGCCGCGGGCGAGGACCGGCGCCAGGGCACGACGCCGGTGGTGATGACGCTCCCGGACGGGCTGCGGTTCGGCCCGGTGATCTGCTTCGAGTCGGCGTTCCCGGACATGAGCCGCCATCTGGTGCGCGAGGGCGCCCGGTTGATCGTCGCCCAGTCGTCGACGTCGTCGTTCCAGCACAGCTGGGCGCCCGCGCAGCACGCCTCGCTCGCCGCGCTGCGCGCCGCCGAGACGGGCCGCCCCGCGGTGCACGCCACGCTCACCGGGATCAGCGCGGTCTACGGCCCGGACGGCGAGCGGATCGGCCGCCGGCTCGGCACCTCCAGCAGCACGTCCGCGGTCTACGACGTGCCGCTCGCCGACGGCACCACCCTCTACGTCCGGTTCGGCGACTGGGCGGTGTACGCGGCGCTGCTCGTCCTCGCCGCGTACTGCGCCCTCACCGGGCGGCGCTCACTCAGGAAGCCTGTTCCAGAGCCTCCCGTACCACCCGCTCGCACAGCTCGTGAGTCGCAAGAGCGTCCCGTGCACTGAGGAGCTTTCCGGCGCGTACGGCGTCGAGGAAGGAGTGCACGGCCTGCTCGATGCCGCGCTGCCGGGCCACCGGCACCCAGTCGCCGCGCCGGCGCAGGGTCGGCTGGCCCTTGTGGTCGACGACGTCGGCCAGGTTGAGCACCTGCCGCTTGGTGTCCTGTCCGGAGACCTCCAGGATCTCCTCGGTGGAGCCGTTCATCCGGTTCATCGTGCCGATGGCGGTGAAGCCGTCGCCGGAGAGCTGGAGGACGACGTGCTCCATCAGGCCCTCGCGCACCCGGGCCCGTACGACCGTGTGCTCGACGGGCCCCGGTGCCAGGAAGCGCAGGGTGTCCACGACGTGGATGAAGTCGTCCAGCACGAGCGTGCGCGGGTCCTCGGGGAGCCCGACGCGGTTCTTCTGCATCAGGATGAGCTCACGCGGGTGCTCGGCGCACTGCGCGTAGCCGGGCGCGAGCCGCCGGTTGAAGCCGACGGCCAGGCTCACGCCACGCTCCTCGGCGAGCTCCACGAGCCGCTGGGAGTCGGCGAGTTCGTACGCCAGCGGCTTGTCGACATAGGTCGGTACGCCCGCCTCGATCAGCCGGGTCACGATCGTGGGGTGCACGGCGGTCGGCGCGTGCACGAAGGCCGCGTCCAGGCCCTGCGCGAGGAGCGAGTCGAGCTCGGTGTGGCGCCGGGCGAGCGGAACATGAAGGGCGTCGGCGACCCGCGTGAGGGTGGCGGGGGTGCGGGTCTGCAGATGCAGCTCCGTCCCCGGCAGGGTGGTCAGGACCGGCAGATAGGCCTTCTGCGCGATGTCCCCGAGTCCGATGCAGCCGACCTTCACGAAGTCTCCTGTCGCCGTCCGGCTTCCCGCTGTGTGCTTCCTTGACTGGTCAGCATACGTGGGCCGATTCGGGCCGGACGGGCCCGATATCCCGTGGCGGTGGCGGAGGCGATCCGTGAGGATGGCCGCCATGACGACGATCGAGACGCCCGAACGCCAGGAGCCCGCCCTCGACGCCGACGAGCTGTCGATGCTCGTGGGCTGGCTGGAGTACCACCGCGAGACCCTCGCCCTGAAGTGTGCGGGGCTCACCGACGAGCAGCTCAGGACCGCTTCGATGCCGCCCTCCGGGCTCACCCTCATGGGGCTGGTGCGGCACATGTCCGAGGTCGAACAGCACTGGTTCAGCAATGTCTTCGGCGGCGAGCAGGGCGCGCCGCACTACTACACCGACGAGGACCCGGACGGCGACTTCCACCCCGGCCCCGAGGACACCTTCGAGGAGGCGCTCGCCACCTGGCGCGGCGAGATCGCCAAGGCCCGCGCCCACGCCGAGGGCCACGCCCTGGACGACCTGAGCACCGGCACCTCGCGCGGCGGGCAGCACTTCAACCTGCGCTGGATCTACACCCACATGATCGAGGAGTACGCGCGCCACAACGGCCACGCCGACCTGCTGCGCGAGGGCATCGACGGCACGACCGGCTACTGAGCCCCGGGCGGCAGCCCCTGCCGTCACCCTGCGCCGTCACTCGTGCGGGCCAATCCCGGCCCGCACGCGCGCGCAACGGGGCCCGCACCCAGCAGAGTTGAGCGGGTGCACCGAACACGAACCACAGCGAGGCTCCTCGTCGGGGTGGCCGCCCTGGCCGTTTCCGGATGTGTCACCGTCCAGCGTGGTCCCGCCCCGGGGCCACCCCCGCCGCCTCCCCCGCAGACGAGCGAGCAGAGGAGCGAGCAGGCCGACCGGAGCGTCCGGCCGCAGATCGTCCAGGCCCCCGTCCGTGAGGCACTGGAGGCGGCACTGCCGGCCGCCCCGGTGCCCCGGCCCCGGGCCGTGCACCCGGCCCCGCATCCGCACCCGCGCGCCCATCCGGCCCCGCCACACCCGCACCCGCGCCCCGCCCCGCACCCGGCCGCGCCGCACCTGCCGACGCCCCCGCCCTTCATCGGGGACGACGTCTGCGACCTGGGCAGATCGCTGGGCGGCTGGCGTCCGGACAGCCCCGAGGCGCGCATCTGCGAGGGGACGTACGGGAAGTAGCGACAGGCCCGGGGGCCGCGCCCGAGCCTGAGCCCGATTGTCGGTGTGGGCGGCTAGCGTCGAGACGACCGGATGCGTACGACAGGCTCGCGGAGGCCGCAGTGATGGAGCAGCAGGAGGCGTCGGAGGACGTCGTCATGACCCGGATCGGGCAGGCGCTGATGCTCCTGCACGGCGGCGACCGCGAGGAGGCGCGCAACCGCTTCGGCGTCATCTGGGCGGAGATCGGCGAGCACGGCGACCCGCTGCACCGCTGCACGCTGGCGCACTACATGGCCGACGCGCAGGACGACGCCGGCGACGAACTCGCCTGGGATTTGCGGGCGTTGGCCGCCGCCGACGGCCTCGGCCAGGACCGGCTCGACGCGCACCACGCCTCGCTCGCGGTCCGGGCCCTCTATCCCTCGCTCCATCTGAACCTGGCGGCGGACTATGTGAAGCTGCACCGCCCGAACGCCGCCCGTATCCATCTGGACCGGGCGCACGCCGCCCTGGACGCGCTCGCGGACGACGCGTACGGCAACGGGATCCGGGCGGCGCTCGACCGGCTGGAGCGGGGGCTGGAAGGCGCCTGAGCCACGGGGCGCGCGGGCGCCCTCGGATCCCGTCGCGCGGGCACCCCGGGAGGGCTCAGCCCAGGTCGGGGATGCGCCAGTCGATCGGCGCGTGGCCCTGCGCCGCGACCGCCTCGTTGATCTGGGTGAAGGGCCGCGAGCCGAAGAACCGCTTGGCCGACAGCGGCGAGGGGTGGGCGCCCTTCACCACCACGTGCCGCTCCTCGTCGATCAGGGGGAGCTTCTTCTGCGCGTAGTTCCCCCAGAGCACGAAGACCGCCGGGTCCGGGCGGGTGGCGACCGCGCGGATCACCGCGTCGGTGAACTTCTCCCAGCCCTTGCCCTTGTGGGAGTTGGCCTCGCCCTCGC
The DNA here is from genome assembly GCF_040639555.1 of Streptomyces sp. NPDC023838. Taxonomy (NCBI): domain Bacteria; kingdom Bacillati; phylum Actinomycetota; class Actinomycetes; order Kitasatosporales; family Streptomycetaceae; genus Streptomyces; species Streptomyces sp. NPDC023838. Next base: position 39,309 of record NZ_JBFAAD010000026.1, on the reverse strand, counting down.
GGACGGTCAGCACCGCGTTGAGCAGCAGGACGCCCTGCTCGGCCCACGGCATCAGATAGCCGTTGTCCGGCACCGGGTGGCCGAGCTCCTCCTTCATCTCCTTGTAGATGTTCCGCAGCGACGGCGGCGTCTTCACGCCCGGCCGCACCGAGAAGCACAGCCCGTGCCCCTGGCCCGCGCCGTGGTACGGGTCCTGGCCGAGGACCAGGACCTTCACCTTGTCGTACGGAGTCGCGTCGAGCGCGGCGAAGACCTCCTCGCGCGGCGGATAGACGGGACCCTTCGCCCGCTCCTCCTCGATGAAGTCGACGAGCTCCTTGAAGTACGGCTTCTGGAGCTCCTCGCCGAGGACGCCGCGCCAGGACTCGGGCAGCATGGCGATGTCGGTCACGTCAACAACCTCCGTGGGACGTTCGGTTCCCGCACCCTGCGGTGCGAGATACCGAAAAACCTACCGGCCGCCACTGACAACGCGCCCCGCGCCCGCCCCGCCGGCCTCCTACCAGCTGGTCTTGCGGTGCAGCTCCCACATGCACATGACCGTCTGGGGGTCGATGGCACGCTCGCCGCCCGCGATCTCGTCGCTGGCCGCCACGTAGAGCTTGCCCTGCCACAGCGGCAGCAGCCGCACGTCGTCGGAGAGCACGTCCTGGGCCCGCTCGAACTTCTTGCTGACCGCGCCCCGGTCGGAGACCTCGCGGGTCTGCGGGATCAGCTGGTCGGTGATCTCCTTGGGCTCGTACGGGGTGCCGACCGCGTTCTCCTTGCCGACGAAGGGCGCGATGAAGTTGTCCGGGTCCGGGAAGTCGGGGAACCAGCCGCGCCCGAAGACGGGGTACTCACCGGACTGCATCCCCTGTGTATACGCCTTCCAGGGGCGGTTCTGCAGGGTCACCGTGAACAGCCCGGAGGCGTCCAGCTGGCGCTTGATCTCGGCGAACTCCAGCGCGGTGGACGAGCCGTACCGGTCGGTCGTGTACCAGAGGGTGAGCGGCACCGGCTCGGTGATCCCGGCCTTGCGCAGGATGGTTCTGGCCTTGGGGACGCTCGGCGCGCCGAAGGTGTCGAAGAAGCTCACCGTGTGCCCGGTCACACCCTTGGGCACCATCGAGTAGAGCGGCTCGGCCGTGCCCTTGTAGACCTTGGCCACCAGCGCGTCGCGGTCGACGAGCTGGGCGACGGCCCTGCGTACGGCCGGATTGGCGGCGAGCGGGTCCTTGGGGTTGAAGACCAGGAAGCGGATCTCCGTGCCGACCGTCTCGACCAGCTGGAGCGGCTTGCCCGCGGCCTTCTCGTTCTGGACGTCCACGACCTCGTTGGCGGTCAGTCCCCGGTAGGTGACGTCGATCTGCTTCTTCTTGAGGGAGTCCACCATGGCGCTGGAGTCCTTGAAGTAGCGGATCGAGACGGCGTCGTTCTTGAGCTGCGCGAACCCGGCGTAGTGGGAGTTCTTCTTCAGCTCGGCCCGGTCGCCCGCCTGGTACGACTCCAGGGTGTACGGGCCGGAGCCGGTGAGCCCGCCGTCGTCGCGCAGCGCGTTCGCCGGGTAGGACTGGGGGTCCACGATGGACATGGCGGGCGCGCCGAGCACGAAGGGGAAGGTCGCGTCCGGCTTGTTCAGATGGAAGGTGACCGTCCGCTCGTCGTCGGCGGTGACCCGGTCCAGGCTGGTGAGCAGGCCCTTGGGGCCCGCCTTCACATTGATCTTCACGATGCGGTCGATGGAGTACTTCACGGCGGCGGCGTCGATCTTGTCACCGTTGGAGAACTCCAGGCCCTTGCGGAGCGTGCACTGGTACGTACGGCTGCCCGCGTCCTTGAACTGGCAGCTCTCCGCCGCGTCCGGCTGGGGCGTGTTGCTGCCGGTCGGGAAGGACAGCAGCGTCTGGAAGACGTTGCGGAAGAGCTCCCAGGAGCCGTCCCAGGAGGCGGCCGGATCGAGGGTGCTCGGCTCGCTCACCGTGCCGACCTTGATCGTCTGCTCGGTGTCCGAAGCGCTCCCCGAGAGCAGTCCGCAGCCGCTCAGCAGGGCCAACGACGACATGGACGCAAGGGCCGCGGTGGTGCGCAGGCATATGGTCCGGTTGAACACGTGCACGCTCCTCGTTCAGCCATGGGTCGGCAGACCATACCGCAGCGCCCCGCCCGGTCAACTGGAGGACCGGACGGGGCACTTGGGGAGATTGAGGTACAAACCGGGCGACTACTCACCGGTACGAAGATCATCGTACGCGACGCACGCGCGCGTACGCGCGTCAGTGCACCCGCGCGTCAGTGCACGCCCGCGCCGAGGAACAGCCCTCCGTCGACCACCAGCGTCTGCCCGGTCATCCAGGCGGACTGCTCGGAGGTGAGGAATGCGACCGCTCCCCCGATGTCGGAGGGCACCCCGAGGCGCTTGAGGGGGTAGGCCGCGGCGGCCTCCTCCTCGCGGCCCTCGTAGAGCGCCTGGGCGAACTTGGTCTTGATCACCGCGGGGGCGATCGCGTTGACCCGCACGTCCGGCGCGAACTCGTGCGCCAGCTGGAGGGTCAGATTGACCATCGCCGCCTTGCTCATCCCGTACGCGCCGATGAAGGGCGAGGGGGCGAGGCCGGCGACGGAGGCGATGTTCACGATCGCGCCGCCGTTCTCCTTCTGCCAGGCCTTCCAGGTCTGCTGGGCGAAGCCGAGCGCGGAGATCACATTGGTCTCGTACACCTTGCGCGCCACGTTCAGGTCGAGCTCCGCCATCGGGGAGTAGACCGGGTTGGTGCCCGCGTTGTTGACCAGGAAGTCGACCCGGCCGAACGCCTCCATCGCGCGCTCCACCGCGACGCTCTGGTGGGCTTCGTCGTGGGCCTTGCCGGCGACGCCGATGACTCGGTCCGCGCCGAGCCGCTCGACGGCCTCCTTGAGGGCGTCCTCGCCCCGGCCGGTGATGCAGACGCGGTCGCCGCGGGCGACCAGCGCCTCGGCGACGCCGTAGCCGATGCCCCGGCTGGCGCCGGTGACCAGGGCGACCCGGCCGGAGAGCTCGGGGAGCTGAGTGTCCGTCATGATGTGTTCTCCCGGCTTCAGTTGAGGGGTCCGCCGGCCACGTACAGCACCTGGCCGGAGACGAATCCCGCGTCGTCGCCGGTGAAGAAGGCGATGGCGTTGGCGATGTCCTCGGGGAAGCCGACGCGCGCGACGGGGATCTGGGTGGCGGCCGCGGCCTGGAACTCCTCGAAGCCCATGCCGACCCGGGCGGCGGTCTGCGCGGTCATCTCGGTGACGATGAAGCCGGGGGCGACCGCGTTGGCGGTGACGCCGAACTTGCCGAGCTCCTTGGCGAGGGTCTTGGTGAAGCCCTGCAGGCCCGCCTTGACGGCGGAGTAGTTGGCCTGGCCGCGGTTGCCGAGCGCGGAGGACGAGGAGAGCGAGACGATACGGCCCCAGCCGGCGTCCACCATGTGCTTCTGGACGGCCTTGGCCATCAGGAACGCGCCTTTGAGGTGCACGTTCATCACGGTGTCCCAGTCGGACTCGCTCATCTTGAAGAGCAGGTTGTCGCGCAGGACGCCCGCGTTGTTGACGAGGATGGTCGGCGCCCCGAGCTCGGCGGCGACGCGCGCGACGGCGGCCTCCACCTGGGCGCTGTCGGAGACGTCGCAGCCGACGGCGACCGCCCGGCCGCCCGCCGCCGTGATCTTCTCGACGGTGTCCTTGCAGGCCGCCTCGTCGAGGTCGAGTACGGCGACCGCTCGGCCCTCGGCCGCGAGCCGGACGGCGGTCGCGGCGCCAATGCCCCGGGCCGCCCCGGTCACGATGGCGACGCGCTGCTCGGTGGTGGACATGCTGTTCTCCTCGCCCTGGGGATCCGCGGCTCCTCGTCCCTGAGCAACCGCTTAGTAGCTTCAGCAGACGAGACGCTAGAAGCCCTGGCACCCGGTGTCAACGGCCCACGGATCCCCGAGCGAAGGTCACACCCACGCGGTCCAGCCCCGGCTAGCGGACCAGCAGGTCGAGCAGGCGCTCGGTCTCGGCCGCCGGATCCGTGGTGAGCCCGGTGTGCACCGGCCCCGGCTGCACCACCGTCGAGCGCGGCGCGATCAGCCAGCGGAAGCGGCGCCCCGCGTCGTCGCCCGCCGCCTGCCCGGCCGCCTCGCCGCCGCCGCAGACCCCCTCGACGGCCCGCAGCGCCGCCCGTACCCCCACCACGTCCGCGTGCGGGTCGAGCGCCTTCAGCTTGGCCTCGTCCAGATGCGTACGAGCCGCCACGAACGACTTGGCCCGGCAGTAGACCAGCACTCCGGCGTTGAAGCACTCCCCGCGCTCGACGCGCGGCACGACGCGCAGCAGCGCGTACTCGAAGACGTCGCGGTCGCTCACTTGCCGTCCTTCTCGCCGGGCTGGCCGGTCTTGCTGTCCTTGGTGGGGTGCGGCCAGGGCTTGAGGTGGTCGGTGAGCCAGCCGGGGGCCTGCGAGGGCGCGGCCTTGGCGGGCGCGTCCAGCGTGATCCGCTCGTGGACGTCGGCGGCACGGGCGAGCAGCGGCGCCACGTACGCCCGGCGCAGCGCGTCCGTCGTGTCGAAGCCGGGCTCGTCCACCAGCCACTCGTCGGGCACCAGGGCGGTGACCTCGGTCAGCAGCTCCTCGGTCACCAGCGGCGCCAACTCGGCGGCAGCGGCGGCCACATCGGGTCCGAACGGGGCGAGGGCGTGGTCCGAGGCGTTGTAGGGCTTGGCGGCCGAGGCCTGCGCGCCCGGCCAGTTGTGGTGCCAGATCATCGTGGCGCCGTGGTCGATGAGCCAGAGATCACCGTGCCAGACGAGCATGTTAGGGTTCCGCCACGAACGGTCGACGTTGTTGATCAACGCGTCGAACCAGACGACCTTGCCCGCCTCCACCGAGCTCACCTGGTAGGCCAGCGGGTCGAACCCGATCGAACCGGGCAAGTAATCCATTCCGAGATTCAGCCCGCCGCTCGCCTTCAGCAGCTCCTGCACCTCCTGGTCCGGCTCCGAGAGCCCGATGACGGGGTCGAGCTGAATGGTGACCAGTTCGGGGACGCGCAGAGCGAGCCGTCGGGCGAGCTCTCCGCAGATCACCTCCGCCACCAGGGTCTTGCGGCCTTGTCCGGCACCGGTGAACTTCATGACGTACGTACCGAGATCGTCGGCTTCGACGATCCCCGGGAGCGAGCCGCCTTCACGCAGAGGCGTGACATAGCGGGTCGCTGTCACTTCATTGAGCATCTGTCCAGGCTACTGGGACAGATGCGACTGTTCGATCAGTTAAAACCGCGACCGAACCCCGACCGAACCCCGACCGAAACCCGGTCGAAACCCCGACCCGAAGGAACGCTTCGCCATGCCCACCGAAGACAGGACCACCCAGGCCCCGGCCACCGAGGACCTTCCCCTCCAGTTCGCGCGCACCAGGCGCTTCTCGCTCGGCGCGCCCCGCGGCTTCACCGTCTCCCCCGACGGCGACCGGGTGCTGTTCGTCCGCACCACCGACGGGCGTTCGCCCCGCGGCGCGCTGTGGCTGTTCGAGAACGGCGAGGAGCGCGTCCTCGTCGACCCGATCGCGCTGGGCGAGTCGGGCGAGGTGCCGCAGGAGGAGCTGATCCGCCGTGAGCGGGCGCGCGAGTCGAGCGGCGGCATCGTCGGGTACGCCACCGACGCGGCCGTCCGCACGGTCGTCTTCGCCCTCTCCGGCGCGCTCTGGCTGGCCGGGACGGACGGCGGCGCGCCGCGCCCGATCCCGACGGCGGGCCCGGCCGTCGACCCGCGCCTCTCCCCCGACGGCACGCTCATCTCGTACGTGACGGGGCGCGCCCTGCACGTCGTACGCGCCGACGGCACCGGCGACCGGCAGCTGGCCGCACCGGAGGGCCCGGAGGTGTCCTACGGCCTGACGGACCACGTCTCGGCCGAGTCCATCGGCCGTACGCGCAGCTCCTGGTGGGCGCCGGACAGCTCCGCGCTCCTGGTCGTCCGCGTGGACAACTCGCCGGTCCAGCGGTGGTATCTGAGCGACCCGTCGGACCCGGCGAAGGCCCCGCGCGTCCTGCCGTACCCGGCGGCGGGCACGCCCAACGCGGAGGTGTCGCTGGTCGTCGTCAGCGTGGACGGCGAGCAGGTGCCGGTGCGGCTGCCCCGGTCGGCGGAGCCCGAGTCGCACCCGGCCGGCGCCTGGACGGACACGGCCTTCGAGTACCTGGTGGAGGGCGGCTGGGACGCGGGCGGCGCGTACGCCACCGTCCAGACCAGGGACCAGCGCACGGCCTACGACCTGGCCATCGACCCGGCGAGCGGCTCGACAGAGGTGACGGCTCGTCACCATGACGGCCACTGGCTGGAGTTCCTACGGGGTGCGACGGCGCTCGCCCGTTCCGGGGCCGCTCTCGGAGACCGGCTTCCGGCCGGTCTGGAGGTACGGGAGATACTCGGCCGGGCCGGTGACACGGTCTACTTCGCGGCGAGCGACGAGCCGACCGAGACGCACGTCTGGGCGTACGCGCCCGAGTCCGGCTTCGCCCGCGTCACCGAGGAGCCCGGGGTGCACACGGCGGCCGTGGGCGGCGACACCCTCGTCCTCGACAGCCGAACCGTGCACGAGCACACCGTCACGGTCCTGCGCGACGGCAAGCCGGCGGGCCGGATCGGCGTGCTGACCGAGCGGCCGGTGCTGACGCCGAGGCCGGTGTTCCTGTCGCTGGGCGAACGCGAGCTGCGCACCGCGCTCTATCTGCCCTCCTGGCACCGCGAGGGCGCGGCCCGGCTGCCCGTCGTCGTCCACTCGTACGCAGGTCCGGGCCTCCAGACCGTCGTACGGTCCAACGCCTGGCACCACGTGGTGAACCAGTGGTTCGCCGAGCAGGGGTTCGCGGTCCTGTCGATCGACGGGCGCGGCACTCCGGGGCGCGGCGAGGCCTGGCGCGTCTCCATCCACGGCGACCAGCTCACCCCCGTCCTGGAGGACCAGGCCGAGGCGGTCCGGGCGGCCGCCGAGCTCTACCCCGATCTGGACACCGGGCGGGTGGGCATCCGGGGCTGGTCGTTCGGCGGGTACCTGGCGGCGGCAGCGGTGCTGCACCGGCCGGATGTGTTCCACGCGGCCGTGGCGGGCGCGGCGCCGACCGATTTGACGCTCTACGACACCCACTGGAAGGAGCGGTATCTCGGCCACCCCGAGGTACAGCCGGAGAACTACGAGCGCTGTTCGCTGGTCGCGCACGCCCACAAGCTGACCCGACCGCTGATGCTCATCCATGGGATGGCGGACGACAATGTGGTGCCCGCACACATGCTGCGGTTCTCGCAGGCGCTGCTCGCGGCGGGCAAGCCGCACAGCGTGCTTCCGCTGGTGGGCGAGAGCCACCTGGTCACCAAGGAGGGTGTGGCCGACACCCTGCTGTGGCTCAATCTCGAGTTCCTGAAGAAGTCCCTGAACGCCTGAGGAAGTCCCTGAAGACCTGACGAGACCCCTGAAGCGCTGAGGAGTTCCTTGAACATCGAAAGAAGTCCTTGAACGCCTGAACAGCCGGCCGCGCCGGACCGTATCCCTTCACGCAGCCCCGCGCAGCGAGGTGACGTGTGCAGCAAGGTGAAGGGAAAGCCAGTATGAGCACCCAAGCTCTTCCGTCCGAGCCGGGCCCGGCCCGCCGTACCGTCGTCGCGGCGGTCGGCGGCGTCGGGCTCGCGGCCGCGCTCGCCGCCTGCGGCGACTCGGACAAGTCCGGCGACGCCGCCAAGTCCTCCGGTGACGGGGGTACCGGAGGAACGGGCGGCACGGCCGGAGGAGGCGCCGGGTCGGCCGGCGGCGGGGTGCTGGCGAAGACCGCCGACATCCCGCAGGGCGGCGGCAAGGTCTTCCCCGACCAGGGCGTGGTGGTGACCCAGCCGACGGCGGGCACCTTCAAGGCGTTCTCGGCCACCTGCACCCATCAGGGCTGCACGGTGAAGGACGTCGTCGGCGGCACCATCAACTGCCCCTGTCACGGCAGCAAGTACGACGCCGCCACGGGCAAGGTGACCGGCGGCCCGGCACCGCGCCCGCTGCCGGCGAAGGCGATCAAGGTGGAGGGAGAGTCGATCAAGCTGGCGTGACCCCGTGGGCTCAGGCCCGCCCGGCCCGGCGCGGGCCTTTGAGACAGGCCACGATGTCGTCGGTCGTGGCCACGGTGGCGACCAGGGCCAGTGTGTTGCGGATCATCGCGGGGGTGTACTCGGCGGGCACCCCCGCGATGGCGTCGGCGGGCACCACGGCCGTGTAGCCGAGGTTGACGGCGTCGAACACGGCGTTCGGGATCGCCACGTTCGCCGAGACGCCGCTGACGATCAGGGTGCGGCAGCCGAGGTTGCGCAGCAGCGGGTCGACGTCCGTCCCCGCGATCGGCGAGAGGCCGTGCAGCCTGCGGACCACGAGGTCCTCGTCCGCCACGTCGATGCCCTCGACGATCCGCACCGCCGTCGTGCCGGAGTACTGCTGTACGGGCAGGCGTTCTGCGGCCCGGAACAGGCGGGCGTTGCGGGACGCGCCACGCCCGTCCGGCCGGCGCTCGGCCACCGCGTGCACGACCTGGACACCCGTCTCGTGCGCGACGGCGACGAGCCGGGCGACGTTGTGGAGCGCGCCCGACGACCGCGCCACCTTGGCGAGTTCGGGCAGCGCACTGTCGGTCCCGACGACGCCCCGCTGGCACTCCACGGTCATCAGCACCGTGGAGGCGGGGTCCAGCTGCTCGGCCAGTTGTTCGTTCGTCGCCATGGCGCGGGAGGCTAATGGGCATTGCGCGAGGGGGGAAGGGCGCGCCATGATTCCTGACACCCAGTCAGCTCGACTCGGTTCAGCTCAGCTCAACCCCACTCACGGGAGGAGCCGCCCGATGACCGCCACCCAGCGCCGGGGCCGCCGGATCATGATGACGGACGCCGAACGGGACGCGTTCCTCACGGAGCAGCGCACCTGCCGCGTAGCCACGGTCGCCCCCGACGGCCACCCGCACGTCGGCGCGCTCTGGTACGTCTGGGACGGGGGCGCCCTGTGGCTGTACTCCATCACCCGCAGCCTGCGCTGGGCACACCTGCGCAAGGACCCCAGGATCGCGGTGGTGGTGGACGCCGGGGAGGAGTACGGGGAGCTGCGCGGCGTAGAGCTGCGGGGCACGGCGGCGCCGGTCGGCGAGTCCCCCCGCACGGGCGAGCCGTGTGCCGAACTGGAGGGCGTGGAGAGGGAGTTCGCGCGCAAGAACTTCGCCTTGGAGGAAATGATCCACGACGGCCGCCATGCGTGGCTGCGTCTGGTGCCGGAGACGATCGTGTCGTGGGATTTCCGGAAGCTGGGCCTGCCGAGCGGCCAACCAACCAGCCCCTCCGGCGTTTGAGGAGCGGGGTCCGGGGCGGAGCCCCGTGGCGGGGTGCAGGGGCCGCAGGCCCCGCGAGCGGGGTCCGGGGGCGGAGCCCCCGGCAACGGTGCTCGGCCCCCACGCGGCCGCCCGCCCAGGGCTTTCGGGAAGGGGCGGGGTGGGGAACAAGCCCGCCCCAGGCGGCCCGCCCCCGCATCCCCACCCTCACCCCGCCAACCCGGCCCCCGCCGACGCCAACGCCTCCACCGCCGCCCGGATGGAGGGCCGCCGATCCGCATCCGCCCGCCACACCGCGTACACATGCCGCCGCATCGCATCCCGCACCGGCACCACCCGCACCCCCTCCGGCACCGGCCCCCGCCCCAGCCGGGGCGCGACGCTCACACCCAGCCCGGCCTCCACGAGGGCGAGCTGCGTGGCGTGTTCACGCGCCACATGCCCGACCCGCGGCTCGACCCCCTTGCCCCGCAGCGTGAACATCAGCCACTCGTGGCAGAACTCGCCCTCGGGCCAGGTGATCCACTCGTCCGCGGCGAACTCCTCCAGCTCCACCGTCTCGCGCCCCGCGAGCCGGTGCCCGACCGGCATCGCCACATCCGCCAGGTCGTCGAGGAGCGACCGCTTCGCCAGCCCGTCGGGCAGCGGCAGCGGCTTGTTGTACCAGTCGAGGACGACCGCCAGGTCGAGGTCCCCGAGCAGCACGCCCCGTACCGAATCCTCCGCCTCCAACTCGTCCGAGCGGACGGCCAGTTGGGGGTGGGCGGCGCGCAGCGCGGTGAGCGCCGCCGGGAAGAGGCCGCGCGCGGCGGTGGCGAAGCCCGCGATCCGCAGCTCGCCCACGACCCGTCCGCGCTGCGCCTCCAGATCGGCCTGGGCGACCTGGACCTGGGAGAGGATCCGCGCGGCGTGCTCGGCGAGCAGCCGGCCCGCGTCGGTGAGCCGCACGCCCCGCCCGTTCTTGGCGAGCAGCGGCTGTCCGGCCTCCCGTTCCAACTTGGCGAGCTGCTGCGACACGGCCGACGTCGTGACGTGCAGATTGTCGGCGGCACCACCCACCGAGCCGTGGCGGGCCACCGCGTCGAGGGTCCGCAGGCGCTCCAAGTTCAACATGTAAGCGATGCTAACCGATCCACCCAACCTTTTCTCGCTTGTGCTACGAGGTTGAAGCGGCCAGGCTTACCGCCATGAGCACCGTCGCCTCCTCCCGACCCTCCTCGGCCCTCTCCCCCACCTCCGCCCCGCGCCGTCCGGCCCTCGACTGGCGGGTCCGGTTCGCGGCGCTCTCGCTGGTCTGGGGGTTCAGCTTCCTCCTGATCAAGGTGGGCACGGACGGCTACGCCCCCTTCCAGGTCACCTTCGGGCGGCTCTTCTTCGGTACGGCGGTGCTCGCTGTGGCGATGGCCGTCAAGCGGGAGCGGCTGCCGCGCGGCGTCCGCACCTGGCTCCATCTGGCGGTGGCCGCGCTGCTCCTGAACGCGCTGCCGTTCTCGCTCTTCGCCTACTCCGAGCTGACGATCCCCTCCACGCTCGCCGGGATCTGCAACGCGACCTCCCCGCTGTGGGGCATGGCGCTCTCGCTGGTGGCGCTCTCCGAGGACCGGCCGACCCGCCGCCGGGTGGCCGGCCTCGGCCTCGGCTTCCTCGGGGTGCTCACGGTCCTGGGCGCCTGGCAGGGCTTCCACGGCCTGGATCTGACCGGCACCGCGATGGCCCTGCTCGCCTCGCTCTGCTACCCGGTCGGCTGGATCTACGTCCGCCGTACGCTGGCGGGCAGCGGCCACTCCAACCTGTCGCTGATCGGCTCCCAGCTGGGCCTGGCGACCATCCAACTGGCCCTGGTCACCCCGGTGTTCGCGGGATTCCCGACCTCGTTCCCGCTCGTCCCGCTGCTCGCCGTGGCCGCGCTCGGCGCCCTCGGCACCGGCTTCGCGGTGCTCGTCCAGTACGGCCTGGTCAACGAGGTGGGCCCGACGACCGCGCAGATGGTCACGTACTTCATCCCGGTCATCGCCACCGCCGCCGGGGTGCTGGTCCTCGGCGAGAGCCTCAGCTGGAACACCCCGGTCGGCGCGGTGATCGTCCTCGCGGGCGCGGCCCTGACGCAGAGCCGCCCCAGGGCGACCCGACAGGTCGCTCCGGCACCCGCCGACTAGCCGTACCACCCGGTCGTACCGCCTAGTCGTACCGCCGCCCCGGCGCCGACCCCGTGGCCGCCGCCACCGCGTCGGCGGCGGGGCCGATGTCCGCCGGGGCGAGCGTGGAGACGGTGAGGCGGATGCCCGGTGGCGCGGCCATCCGGAAGCGCGCGCCCGGCGCCACCGCCCATCCGGCGTGCAGCAGCCGCGCCACCGCCGCCGTCTCGTCGGGCACCGGCACCCACACGCTGAACCCGCTGCGCCCGTGCGCCGCGACGCCCCGCGAGCGCAGCGCGCGCACCAGGGTGTCGCGGCGCTCCCCGTAGGAGCGGGCCACGGCGGCCGGGTCGAGGACGTCCGAGGTCCACAGGTGGACGACGGTCCGCTGGAGCAGCCGGCTGACCCAGCCGGGACCGAGCCGCTGGCGCCCGCGCACCCGGTCCAGGGTCACCGCGTCCCCGGTGAGCACGGCGAGCCGCAGGTCGGGGCCGTACGCCTTGGCCACCGACCGTACGAACGCCCAGTGTTCGGTGGTCCGCGAAAGCGGGGCGAGCGGGACCTCGACCATGCCGTGGCCGTGGTCGTCCTCGATCAGCAGGACCGAGGGGTGCGCCGACAGCACCTCGCGCAGCGCGCGGGCGCGGGCCGCGCTCACGGCCGCGCCGGTCGGGTTCTGGGCGCGACAGGTGACGACCAGCGCCTTGGCGCCCGAGGCGAGCGCGCGCTCGACCGCCTCGGGCAGCGGCCCCTCGTCGTCGAGCGCCACCGGCACCGGCCGCAGCCCGAGCGCCGGGACGAGGTCGAGCAGCGCGCCCCAGCCCGGGTCCTCGATGGCGACGGCGTCGCCGGGCCGCAGATGCGCGGCGAGCACCCGCTCGATCGCGTCGAGAGACCCGGAGAAGACGCCGACCGGCCCCGGCGGCACCCCATCGGCGTCCAGCGCCGCGCGGGCCAGCCGCGCCAGCTCCGGGTCGACCGGGTCCTGCCCGTAGAGCGTGGGCCGCTCGGCGTGGTCGCGGGCGGCGGCCGCGAGCGCGTCGCCGAGCGGCGGCAGCAGGGCGGGGTCGGGGTTGCCGTCGGAGATGTTGCGTACGCCGACGGGCACGTCGATGCGCTGGGCGTCCCGGGCGGTGCTCGCGGGGCGCGGGCGCACCCGGCTGCCGCGACGGCCGCCCGTCTCGATGACGCCCCGGTCCCGCAGGAGCCGGTAGGCGGCCGCGACCGTATTGGGATTCACCCCGAGCTCGGTGGCCAACTCCCGCAAGGGAGGCAGCAGTTGACCCGGTTCCAGCTCCCCGGCGCCCACCGCGCGCTCCACGTCGGCCGCGATCTCCGATGCGCGGCGCCCCACGATCCGATACTCTCCTAGCACAAACATAACTATGCACTAGTGCAATGGAGAACGCAAATGCCGGACACCGCTTCCTACGAGCCCACCGAGCGCACCGTGCCGACCCGCTCGCGTGAGCGGGCCTCGTACGACCGCGAACTGGTGCACGGGATACTCGACGAGGGATACGTCTGCCACCTCGGCTTCGTCCGCGACGGCGCCCCGGTCGTACTGCCGACGCTGTACGGCCGGATCGGCGAGCGGCTGTACGTGCACGGCTCGACGGGCTCGCGGCCGCTGCGGATGACCGGCAAGGCCGACCCGGGGCTCGCGGTCTGCCTCACCGTCACGCACGTCGACGGCCTGGTGCTGGCCCGCTCGGCCTTCCACCACTCGATCAACTACCGCTCGGTCGTGGTCCACGGCATCGCGTACGAGGTCACCGACCCCGAGGAGCGGCGCACCGCCCTCGACGCGCTGGTCGACCAGGTGGTCCCCGGCCGCTCCTACGACTCGCGGCAGGCCAACGCCAAGGAGCTCGCCGCGACCGCGGTGATCCGCCTCGACCTGAACGAGGTGTCGGCGAAGGTGCGCACCGGCGGGCCCAACGACGAGCCCGAGGACAGCGCGCTTCCGCACTGGACCGGCGTCCTGCCGGTCGTCCGGGGGTACGGAACGCCGGTCCCGGCCGACGACCTGGACCCCTCGGTCCAGCTGCCGGAGTACCTCGCGGCGCTGTGAGGCGGGCGGGGGTTTCCGGAGCGGCTCCGAAAACCCCCGGCCGGATCAGACCGGCGCCGCGACCCGCCGGGCCCGCGCGGCGAGCCGCGCCTCGGCCCCGGCCAGCCCGACCACCGCGACCAGCAACAACACCGTTCCCGCGACCGTGGCCACGCTCAGCCGCTCCCCCAGGACCGCGACCGCGAGCAGCGCCGCGCTCACCGGCTCCAGAAGCATGATCACGGAGACCGTGGCGGACCGGACGACGGCCGCGCCCGCGAAGTAGAGCGCGTACGCCAGCGCCGTGGGCACCGCCGCCACGTACAGCAGCAGCACGGCCACCCGCACCGGCTCGACGGTGTGCGGTACCAGCCCCTCCGCGCCCGCGAGCGGGAGCAGCAGGACCGAGGCCACGGCGAACGCCCAGGCCGTGGTGGCGGAAGGGTCGGCGGCCGCGCCGTCCCGGCCGAGGCGGCGGGTGAGCAGCGTGATCCCCGCGTACCCGGCCGCCGACAGCAGCGCGAGCAGCACTCCGGCGGGGCGGACGGCGCCGCCGCCGTTGCCGAGGACGAGGACGGCGAGCCCGGCGAGCGCCCCGGCCACGGCGGTCAGCCCGGCGCCGCCGATCCGCTCGCCGAGGGTGAGCCGGGCGCCGACGGCGATGAGCACGGGCCCGGCGCCCAGGGTGACCACGGTCGCCACGGCCAGACCGGTCGAGGCGACGGCGGCGAAGTAGGCGCTCTGGAAGACCGCGAGGCCCACGCCGTTGCCCAGGATCCGCAGCAGGCGCGTGCCCAGCGGTTCCGCGGGCCTGCGCACCGGGCGCCGGCGCAGCGTGCGGGCGCCGAGCAGCAGGACGAGCCCGCCGACGCAGCGCCAGAAGGAGAGGGCGAGCGGGCCGAGGTCACTGGCGTCGAAGACCAGCGCGGCCGCGCCGCCCGCGGTGCCCCAGGCGACACCGGCGAAGACGAGATAGAGCAGGCCGCGCCCGACGGGCAGGCCGGAGGAGGGGGAAGCGTTCGACACGTACGTACTCCGAAGAGGAAGACGGGAAAAGGTCGCGTGCCTGGAGTACGCGGGCAGCGACGAGCCGCTCGGGGACTGCCCGAGCCCGGTCTTCGTCTGGGGTGCGGCCGCCCGCGTTACGCGACGGGAGGCGGTAGAACGGTCGAATGCATGATCGCCACCCTAGGTTGCGGTCCGGCCGGCCGACAACTCGCCCTCGGGCACGTTCGTCTTCCGCGTGGGCGGCTCCTGGGCGTGCGCCTCGTGTACGGACGTCTCCTGTATGGGCAGCGGGTGCCCGTCCCCGCCCGCCACCACCGGCCCGGAGGCCTCCTTCGGCGCCGAGGACTGCGCGATGAAAGCGCCGACCAGGACCACCGCGCCGCCCGCGATCTGCGGGGCGGAGAGGTGCTCGCCGAGCAGTACCCAGGCCAGGACGGTCGCGATGACCGCCTCCAGGCAGGCGACCACGCCGGCCACCTGCGGCGACAGCTTGCGTACCGAGATCACCCCGGTGACGTACGCGATCACCGTCGCGACCAGCACGATCCAGCCGAGCAGCAGGGCCGCTGGGACGTCCGAGCCGTTCATGTCGGCGCTGCCGCCGAGCACCGACCAGTCCATCCCCCACGGCCGGGCGACGAGCGTGAGCAGGACGGAGCCGATGAGCAGGCCGTACGCGATGACGCCCAGCGGGTCGGGCGCGTCGTCCGCGTCGCCGCCCTGGTCGGACAGGACGAAGTAGCCGACCTGGCAGCAGGCGGCGCCGAGCGCGAGCACCAGACCGAGGACGTCGAAGCTGACCCCGGACCAGATCTCGACGACGGAGGCGAGGCCGCCGACGGCGAGCACCACGCCGATGGCCGCGGCCCGGGTCACGGGCCTGCGCTGGACGAACCGGACCCAGCCGAGGACGAGCGCGGGCGCCAGGTATTCGACGAGCAGGGCGACGCCGACGGGAATGCGGGATATCGCCGCGAAGTAGCAGGCCTGGACGCCGGCGACGGCGAGCAGGCCGAACCCGGCGAGCAGCGCGGGCCGGCGCACGAGCAGTCTCCGGTGGCGCCAGGCCACGGGCAGCATGACGAGCGCGGCGCCCGTCACCCGCAGCCACACCACGTGCAGCGGGTCCAGGCCCGCCTCGATCAGCGGCTTGGCCGCGACACCCGATCCGCCGAAGGAGAACGCCGAAGCCAGGGCCAGTCCCAGGCCGACGTTTCTTCCCTGGGATCTCCCTTGAGACGCCTGCATCGGCACATCATGACAGGAGAAGTCAGGACCGTCACCCCTGTGACACCTGTCGAGACGGTGGGGCCTCGCCGAGCCGTACCGCGAGCTCTCCGGCCTCGACTCCGGCGTGGTCGAGGACCGCCACGGCCCGGCACTCCGGGTCGGCCGCGAGCGCCGCGAGAAGGTCGGTGCCGCCCACCCGTACGTCGCCGCGGGCTCCGGCCCGGGCGAGCGCGCCCTCCATCGCGGTGACCGCGGCGGGCGACCAGCCGGGCTGGGCGAGCAGCGGCAGCGCCCCCGAATCCTCCACCGACCCCTGCCAGCGCAGTCCGTATCCGATGGAGCGCTGGACGAGATAGCCGAGCACCCGCGCCACCTGGGGCGCGCCCTCGAAGGCGGCCCGCACCTCTGGATCCGTCTCCATCAGCGAGTGCAGCAGATGGGCGGTGTCGATCTGCCGGTCACCGTCGCGCAGCGCCCTCCTGCGGGCGCCCGCGACCACCGAAGCCATCTCGTCGGTGAGCCGGGCTTCGAGGTCAAGGGTGGCGGGGACCGGGGCCGGGACGGCCGGGACCCGCGGGATCGGGTGGTGCACCCTCCTACCCCATCAGGCAGGCGGCCCCGGGACATCCCCGCCGGGAAGCATTCCGCATCCCACCTTGGGTGGGCACGGATGACCGGGTTCTCCTCCTTGTGGATGAGATTTGCGGTTTACGCCTCAGGGGCGCGCACTGCCGGGCCTTACGCCCCGCACGCAACCACACCGCCGCCGTATACGTCCCCTCCCGTACGACACAGCCGCCCCGGCAACCGCGGGAGGGGACCCGATGTGCTGGATGGTCGCCCTGCTCGCCGAGGACGGGCTGCAGTACGTGTACCGGGTGTACGCGCCGGGGGACGCCCTGCGCGGCGACCTGTTCTGGGCCGCGCTCCACTGCCACGACGAGTCGTCGCGCCCGCGCGCGTCCGACCTGTTCGACTCGGCGCAGATATGGGCGTTGCTGATGAGCGGCTCGATGATCTGACGGTTCATCAGTATTGAATGTTCACGACACCCCGGCTACGTTCCGCGACACGTCCCGATTCGCGTTCCCGATTCGCGTTCCCGATTCGCGTTCCCGATTCGCGTTCCCGATTCGCTTCCGATGTGAAGGGGTGGTCGCATGGCCGAGGTCAGCGCGGAGGCGCGCCTGGAGGCTCCGCCGGAGAAGGTCTGGGCCCAGCTGACGGACTTCACCGCGTACGGCGAGTGGAACGCCACGCACACCAGCTTCCCGCACGGCGGCCCCGACAAGCTGGAGCTCGGCGCCACCTATGCCGAGAACATGAAGCTCATGGGCTTCCCCGCCGAAGTCACCTGGACCGTGGACGAGTTCGAGGCGGGCCGGCTCCTCGGCATCAGGGGCAAGGGCCCGATGGGAGTGAGCGTCGGCAACCGCTACACGCTCACGCCCGACGGGGACGCGACTGTGGTCCGGATCGAGGGCGAGTTCACCGGGGCCGCCGTCTCGCTGATGGCGGGCAAGCTCAAGGACTCGGCGACGGCGGCACTGAACGAGTCGCTGCGCAAGCTCGGCGGCCTGGTGGCTTGACCGACCCGGTGACCTGACGGACCCGCCCGCGCACAGGGAGAGCCCCGCGACCGGTGGTCGTGGGGCTCTCCGTCGGCCGGCAGGGTCAGTCCTCGTCGGCCAGGATCAGATACAGCTTCTTACGGGCGTCGTTGATGACCCCGAGCGCCTTCTGGCGCTGCTCGGCGGTGCCGGTCTTCCAGACCTGGCCGAACGCCTCCATCAGACCGAACCCGGCCTGGCGGATCTCGTTCATGCTCTCCCAGTCGACCCCGCGCCCGGCCTCTTCCCACGGGGCCTCGGACCCCGATTCGGCTTCGGTGCGGCCGGCGTCGGTGAGCGTGAACAGCTTCTTGCCGCCCTCGCTCTCACTGGTGATCAGGCCCTCGTCCTCCATCATCTGGAGGGTCGGGTAGACCGAGCCGGGGCTGGGCTTCCACGCCCCGCCGCTGCGCTCGCCGATCTCCTGGATCATCTCGTAACCGTGCATCGGCCGGTCCTTCAGCAGGGCCAGGATCGACGCGCGGACATCCCCGCGCCGCGCCCTGCCCCGCGGACCACCCCGACCACCACGGCCGGGCCCGAAGGGTCCCCCGCCGAAGCCGGGACCGAAGGGGCCGAAGGCGGCACGCCGCCCCTCGAAGTCGCCCCGACCGCGATGGCCGGGTCCGTGCTGTCCGCACCCATGTCCAGGTGAACGCATCGCTACGCTCCTTCCATCGTTGATCCGTCGCGATGGCTCAACGATATATCGGAACCGCTCGCTTGCCAACCCCTTCAGGAGCGAGGCGGGCGAGAGGGCCACCGAAGGGGCCAAGCACCCCGGATTGGCCTTGGCCGGTGGCCTGCTCCGGCCCGTACCGTCCTGCCCATGCAGATGCGAATCGTCGACGCCTTCACCGACCGCCCGTTCGCCGGAAACCCGGCCGGGGTCCTGCTCCTCGACGCGTTTCCGAAGGACGTCTGGCTGCAGGGGGTCGCCCGGGAGATCAACCTCTCCGAGACCGCCTTCGCGCTCCCGCTGCCGCCCGGCGGCGAGGCCGACTGGGCGCTGCGGTGGTTCACCCCGGCCACCGAGGTCGGCATGTGCGGGCATGCCACTCTGGCCACCGCCCATGTGCTGCACACGACGGGCGCCGCGACGGGGACGGTCAGGTTCGCTGCCCAGTGCGGCATCCTCTCCGCGACCGCGCACGAGGACGGTTCGATCACGCTCGACTTCCCCACCTCGCCGCTCACCCCGGTGGAGGTCCCGGACGGCGTCGCCGAGGCGCTGGGGGCGCGGCCCCTTTCCGTCCACGACACCTCCGAGTTCATCGGCGACCTGGTCGTGGAGCTGGCCGACGAGCGGACCGTGCGATCCCTGACGCCGGACTTCAAGGCGCTGGCCGCGCACTCCAAGCGCGGCGTGATCGCCACGGCCGCGGCCGAGGACCCCTCCCTCGGCTACGACTTCGTCTCGCGGGGCTTCTTCCCCCGCGTCGGCATCGACGAGGACCCCGTGACGGGCAGCGCGCACACCGCGCTCGCGCCGTTCTGGTCGGCGCGCCTGGGCCGCACCGAGCTGACGGGTCTCCAGGCCTCCGCCCGGACCGGCCTGGTGCGGACATCCCTGCGGGGCGAGCGCACCCTGCTGACGGGTACGGCGGTCACCGTCATCGAGGGCGAGCTGCTCACCGCGCCGTAGCGATGGCCGAGGGGCAGCCCGGCCGCAGACATGGGTAAGGGGCGTACGCCATAGCCGTACGCCCCTTACCCGTCATCCACGCGCGCGTGCGCGGCCCACCCGTACCGAGGCCGGATCGAGGCAGAACAGCCCGTCATCCACGCGCGCGTGCCCGGCCCCTCACAGCGTCGGCAGCCAGCTCACCTTCCCCGCCAGCAGCGCGTACCCCACGAACGCCCCGATGTCGAGCAGGGAATGGGCCACGACCAGCGGCCCGACCCGCTGCCAGCGCCGGTAGAGCAGGACGAACACCACGCCCATCGCCATGTTGCCGAGGAAGCCGCCGATGCCCTGGTAGAGGTGGTAGGAGCCGCGCAGGACCGAGCTCGCCGTCAGGGCCGCCAGCGGGGTCCACCCCAACTGGCCGAGCCGGCGCAGCAGATACCCGACGACAACCACCTCTTCCAGTACGGCGTTCTGCACCGCCGACAGGACGAGCACCGGGTACTTCCACCACACGTCCGGCAGCGACTCCGGCACGACCGTCAGATTGCCCCCGGCCGCCCGCGCCGCCAGATAGAAACCGAGCCCCACGCTGCCGATCCCTGCCGCGATGAGCGCGCCCCTGCCGAGGTCCGGCCAGGGCCGCCCGCGGTCGAGACCGAGCACGCGCAGACCGCCCGCCCCCTCCCGCAGCAGCAGGTGCGCGACGAGCGCCACCGGCACCAGCGCGCTCGCGATGCCGAAGAGCTGCCAGGCGAGATCCAGCCAGGGCCGCCCGGGGGCGTACGAGGTGTTGAGTTTCGCCGCCTGGTCCTTGAGGCCACCCGGCTTGGTCAGCGATCCGACAAAGCTGATCAGCGCCGACACACCGCTCGCGCCGAGCGAGAGGGCCAGCACGAGCACCGTCTCGGACCGCAAGATCCGCGGCGACACCCCCCGTTCGGGAAGAGAATCAGCCACACGCCCCGCCTCCACCTGCACACCTGCCTCCAGTTGACCGAACCCGTCCCAGGCCCCCCACCGCACCGCTAGGGTCTCGAATGAAAGTACGAAGATCGCGCGCGACAGGCCGGGGGGCGAGCGCCATTTCCATGGTGCGGTCCCCCTTTTTCCTTGTTCAGGATTCAAGGAGGGCACCACCGCCATGGGACGTCACAGCTTGCCCGACGAGCACGCGACCGAGGGAACCCGGGCCCGTCCGGCCGCCGCCCGCCGTCGTACGGTCGCCGTCGCCACCCTGCTCGTCCTCGTCGTGGCGGGCGGCGCGGCCGTGGCCGCCGGCAGCGGACTGCTCTCCTTCGGCGACTCCTGCCGGGACTCCGCGGTACGGCTGGATCTCGTCGCCTCCCCCGATGTCGCTCCGGCCGTCCGCTCCGTCGCCGAGCGGGCCCGCGCCGAGAAGGTCACCTCCGACGGCTCCTGCATCGACGTCCGGGTCACCGCCCGCGAGTCGTACAAAGTGGCCGACGCGCTCGGCGCGGGCCGCGACCCCGACTTCGCGGTGTGGATACCGGACTCCGCGCTGTGGGTGGACCGCGCCAAGGAGGGCGGCGAGAGCGTCCCGGTCGCCACGGCGGGCCACATCGCCGCCTCGCCGGTCGCGCTCGCGCTGGTGGCGCCCGCCGCGAAGTCCCTGGGCTGGCCGTCCAGGACGTACACCTGGGCCGAACTCGCCGCGGCCGCCACCCGCTCGGACGCGCTGCGCCTGGGCGCGGCCGACCCGGCCCGCTCGGCCGTCGGCCTCCTCGCGCTGAGCGGCATCGGGCGCTCCACGGCCCGCCAGGGCGCGGACGGCGACACCAGGGCGGCGGCCCTGGCCAAGGTGCTCTCCCAGCGCACCTCCGACACCGACGCCCAGGTCGTGGACACCCTCGCCCGGGACGGCTCGGGCGGCGAGAGCGGCAACCCGCGCCGCAACCAGGCCGTCGTCCTCTCCGAGCAGGCGGCGTACGCGTACAACACCGGCCGGGGCGGGGGGCAGGGGCTCGACCTCTTCTACCCGAAGGACGGGGCGCCGCTGCTCGACTACCCGTACACGATCGTCCGCGAGAACCGGCTGAGCACCGACCGCAGCCGCGCCGCGATGCGGTTCCTGACGCTCCTCGGCGAGCCGGAGTCCCGGCGGACCCTCACCAGGAGCGGCTTCCGCACGCCCGGCGAGGCGGTGGACGAGACGGTCGTGAAGAAGGCGGGCGCCACCGCTCCGCAGCCCTACGCCACGTCCACCGCCGAGGCCCCCTCCGCCAAAGAGCTCCAGGAGGCCCTCGGGATGTGGACGATCGTCGTGCAGAGCGCCCGGCTCACCACCGTCGTGGACGCCTCGGGGTCGATGGCCGCGCCCGTGCCCGGCGCGGGCGGCCGGTCGCGGATGGACGTCACCAAGGCCTCACTGCTCCAGGCCCTCGCGCAGTTCACGCCCGAGGACGAGATCGGTCTGTGGGACTTCGCCACCCGCCTCGACGGCTCGCGCGACTACCGCGAGCTGGTGCCGGCCGCCCGCCTCGGCGACCCGGTCAAGGGCGGCCGCACCCAGCGCGACCGGCTGGCCGCGGCCTTCGGCGCGCTCCAGCCGGTGCCGGACGGGGCGACGGGTCTGTACGACACGACGCTCGCCGCGTACAAGCAGGCCACCGCGGGCTACCGGCAGGGCAAGTTCAACGCGCTGGTCATCCTCACCGACGGCGCCAACGAGGACCCCGGCAGCATCTCGCGCGCCGAGCTCATCACCCAGCTCCAGAAGCTTGCCAACCCGGCGAAGCCGGTGCCGATGATCGCCATCGCGGTCGGCCCGGACGCGGACGGCGCGTCGGTCAAGGAGATCGCCCGGGCCACCGGCGGCGCGGGTTACCAGGTCACCGACCCGGCCGAGATCCAGGCGGTGATCCTGAAGGCCATCATGACGGTGGGCCGGGGCGGCGGGACGGGCTGACGCGCCCGCCCGCCCCTCGCACTCCTCACCCCCGTGCCGGGAAGCCCAGCGGCCAGGTGTGGACCGGCTCGCCCCCGTGCGTCAGATCTCGGTAGCGGCGCGTGGTGGCCGCCAGCGCCGCCTCGCGGGTCAGACCGGCGTCGAGGGCGCGGTGGTACGTGTCGACCTGCCAGGAGGCCCCGTTCACGCGGCGCCGGCAGCGTTCCTCGATGACGCCGAGGTAGTGGTCCCGGTCGGCCGGCTCCACTCCCCACGCGTCGAGCCCGGCGTACGCGAGCGGCAGCAGCTCGTCCCGGACCAGCTTGACGGCCGGTACGCGCGCGACGCCGCCCGCCCGGCGCGGCACCGGCCACAGCAGCTCGGCGTCGATGCCCTGGCGGCAGGCCGTCTCGAAGTTGGCGGCGGCCACCGCGAACGGCATCCGGGTCCACACCGGCCTGCTGTCCTCGGCCAGGGAGCGCACCAGACCGTAGTAGAAGGCCGCGTTGGCGATGACATCGGTGATGGTGGGCCCGGCCGGCAGCACCCGGTTCTCCACCCGCAGATGCGGCACGCCGTCCGCGATCCCGTACACCGGGCGGTTCCAGCGGTAGATCGTCCCGTTGTGCAGGACGAGCTCCTGGAGTGTGGGCACCCCGCCCGCGGACAGCACCGCCAGCGGCTCCTCCTCGTCGCAGATGGGCAGCAGCGGCGGGAAGTAGCGCAGGTTCTCCTCGAACAGCTCGTACGCGGAGGCCACCCAGCGCTCACCGAACCAGGTGCGCGGGCGCACGCCCTGGGCGCGCAGCTCCGCCGGCCGGGTGTCGGTGGCCTGCTCGAAGAGCGGCGGCCGCGACTCGCGCCACAGCTCCCGGCCGAAGAGGAAGGGCGCGTTGGCCCCCACCGCGATCTGCACGGCGGCGATGGCCTGCGCCGCGTTCCACACGGCCGCGAACCGGGCCGGGGTGACCTGGAGGTGCAGCTGCACGGAGGTGCAGGCGGCTTCCGGAGTAATGGAACCGGAGGTGCAGACGAGGCGTTCGACGCCCTCGATGTCGAGCGTGAAATCCTCGCCGCGGGCCGCCACGATCTGATCGTTGAGCAGCACATAGCGGTCGGCACGGGAAAGGTTCGCGGAGACGAGGTCCTGCTGGCTGATCGTCGGGAGAATTCCGATCATCAGGATCCCGGCACCGACCTCGCCCGCTTTGCGCTCGGCGTACCCGAGACCGGTCCGCAGCTCCTCGGAGAGCTGATCGAAAACCCGGCCGCCGAGCCGGTGCGGGGCAATGTTCACTTCGAGATTGAACATCCCGAGTTCGGTCTGGAAATCCTTGCTCGCAATCCGCTCGAGAACCTCCCCGTTCATCATGCGCGGCATACCGTCGGGCCCCACGAGATTCAGCTCGATCTCCACGCCCATCAGATTCCTCGGGCGATCGAACCTCCGTTCGGTCAGGAGTCGCCCCAGCCCCTCCAGGCACTGCTGGAGCTTCTGCCGGTACGCGTGCCGATCGGACAGGTCGAACTCGCCCGCCACGACCTTCTCACCCATCGAAGCGTCCCTCCTCGAATGGGCAGCCGGCCCGGCCGGCCGCGTGCGTCACGATCGATAATGCCCAGGCTGGCTGATCTCTAACGCCCCATGGAAGGCGGCTGGGTAGTAAGCTGGTACGAACCGGCCTCGGGCACATGCATTCGGCATACAGCAACTTGCGGATACCACGCCTTCGGGAATCGTGAAAAACACCGACGGGTTTCGGCCTACCGCCATCGGCGGACCTTTGCAGGCCAGTCGGGTACCCTGTTCCGCGAATCGGGATGTATGCCGCACCACAAGGACCGGAATCCGACTTGCCCGCAATACTGACGACAGCTAGCTGAAACACGCCCTGAACACGTGTCGTATAAACTTCGCTGACGAGGCAGAGAGTTGGCGCCCCGGCCACTGTTCCCCCGGCCCCCCTCTGACCCCGTATCACCGCAGACAGCGCCGTCCGCAACGCCCACGCACCAACGTGTCTCCGAAGTGAGAGGCGACCCACCATGCCGCTGCATGTTCCCCCGGCCCCCGCGCCAGCCCTGCGCAGCGTCCTCGCGGCACTCGGTTCCCCCACCGCCGTCCGCGCGGCGCGCACTCCCGCCCTGCGATCCGCACAGGGCCCGCTGACCCCCGAACTCCCGCTCCCCGTCCATGTGCTGGACCGGATCACCCCGAGCGCCCGCGCCCCGCGCAGCCGCCTGGCCGGCTGGCGCTTCCTCATCAGCGACGGCGAGGGCGTGGTCGCGGCCGCGGACACCATGCTCACCCCGGACGGCTGGGCCTTCTCGCACTTCTTCGAGGGCCCCTACCTCGCCTCGACCCAGCGCGCCCTGCGCCAGGCGGAGGCGCTCACCATGGACTTCGAGCCCCGGCTGCTCTCGGTGCCGGAGCTGTACATGCTCACGCTGTGGCTGCGGCGCGACACCACGGCGGACCCCGCCTCCGGCGCCCTGGACCCGGCCGACCTGCTGGTGCCGCTGGCGCCCGCCCCGCCCGGCATCTGCGCCCACCGCCCGCACCGGGTCTCCGAGCTGCTGCCGGTGATGACGCTGCGGCTCACCCCCGCACCCCTGCTGAGCCAGCCCGTCTGACGTCCCGGCCACCCGGCTGGACGCCGCCCGCCCGGAAGAACCAGCCCGGAGCGCCCCGGAGCCCCTTCGCCCCGGGGCGCTGTGCTGTGCGCCGGTGCGCGCGTCCTCCGTACGGGCTAGTCCGTAACGGTCACCACGAACCACCCGAAGAGGCAGGGCAGTTGAGTTGAACCGGCCGCACGAGTGATGCGTCAATATGCAGTAGGAAGTGGTGCCGCGAAATCCCTGCGGATTGACGCCCGTAGGGCAACACTGGGAGCGGACCGACCGACTTACCAACGGGGGGCGGCCATGAACACCGCATCGAGCCGCAGGACACTCACTACTACGACGCAGCGAAAGAACGCATCCATGTGCCAGCACCAGCCAGCCTGCCCGACAGCCGACTCCGCCGACCGGGAGGCCGCGCAGCTCGTGGCGCACCACCCGGAGCAGGGCTGGAGCCTGCTGTGCAACGGCGTCCTCATCTTCGAGGACACCGGTGAGCTGCTGCCGGACGGGCGGATCATCGCCCCGCACCGGGCGCTGACAGCCGGACAGGTGGCGAAGGCCGCCTAGCGCGGCCGCCGGCACGGAGACAACCGCACAGCACCGCACGACAAGGGGCCGGCCCGGGGAGAAACCCCGCACCGGCCCCGATGTATGTGAGCCGTGGACGGCTCTACATCAATGGTCGTACGCGATCAGTTGTCGTACTCGTCCAGCGGCGGGCAGGAGCAGACCAGGTTGCGGTCGCCGAAGGCACCGTCGATGCGGCGCACCGGCGGCCAGTACTTGTCTGCGGCCGAGACGCCGGCCGGGAAGACCGCCTCCTCGCGGCTATACGCGTGGTTCCACTCGCCGCCGAGCGCGGCGGCGGTGTGCGGGGCGTTGGCGAGCGGGTTGTCGTCGGCGGGCCACTCGCCCGAGGCGACCTTCTCGATCTCGGCACGGATCGCGATCATCGTCTCGCAGAACCGGTCGATCTCGTTCAGGTCCTCGCTCTCGGTCGGCTCGATCATCAGCGTACCGGCCACCGGGAACGACATCGTGGGCGCGTGGAAGCCGTAGTCGATCAGACGCTTGGCGATGTCGTCGACGCTGACGCCGGTCGCCTTGGACAGCGGCCGCAGGTCCACGATGCACTCGTGGGCGACCAGGCCGTTGGGGCCGGTGTAGAGCACCGGGTAGTGCGGCTCCAGGCGCTTGGCGATGTAGTTGGCCGCGAGCACCGCGACCTGCGTCGCCCGCTTGAGGCCCTCGCCGCCCATCAGACGTACGTACGCCCACGAGATCGGCAGGATGCCCGCCGAGCCCCACGGGGCGGCCGAGATCGGGCCGACGCCCGTCTCGGGACCGGCCGTCGGCTGGAGCGGGTGGTTGGGCAGGTACGGCGCGAGGTGCGCGCGCACACCGACCGGGCCGACGCCGGGGCCGCCGCCGCCGTGCGGGATGCAGAACGTCTTGTGCAGGTTGAGGTGCGAGACGTCGCCGCCGAACTTGCCCGGCTTGGCGAGACCCACCAGCGCGTTGAGGTTGGCGCCGTCGACGTAGACCTGGCCGCCCGCGTCGTGCACCTCGCCGCAGATGTCCGCGACGTGCTCCTCGAAGACGCCGTGCGTGGACGGGTAGGTGATCATCAGCACCGAGAGCTCGTCGCGGTACTGCTCGATCTTGGCGCGCAGGTCGGCGATGTCGACCTCGCCGTCGTCGGCGGTCCTCACCACGACGACCTTCATGCCGGCCATCACGGCGCTGGCGGCGTTGGTGCCGTGCGCGGAGGACGGGATGAGGCAGACCGTGCGCTGCTCGTCGCCGTTGGCCCGGTGGTAGGCGCGGACCGCGAGCAGACCCGCGAGCTCGCCCTGGGACCCGGCGTTGGGCTGGATGGACACCGCGTCGTACCCGGTGACCTCCGCGAGGCGCTCCTCCAGCTCGTGGATGAGCGTGAGGTAGCCGCCGGCCTGCTCGGCCGGCGCGAAGGGGTGCATCTGGCCGAACTCGGGCCAGGTGACCGGCTCCATCTCGGTCGTCGCGTTCAGTTTCATGGTGCAGGAGCCGAGCGGGATCATGCCGCGGTCCAGCGCGTAGTCACGGTCGGCGAGCTTGCGCAGGTAGCGCAGCATCGCGGTCTCGGAGCGGTGCTGGTGGAAGACCGGGTGGGTGAGGAAGGCGTCGCCGCGCAGCAGCGCCGACGGCAGCGTGTCGGCGGCCGTGGCGTCCAGCGCCTCGATGTCGCCCTCGGCGCCGAAGGCGGCCCAGACGGCGGCGACGCGGTCGCGATCGGTGGTCTCGTCGCAGGCGATCGAGACGGTGTCGGCGTCGACCAGGTGCAGGTTGACCCCGCCGTCCCGGGCGGCGGCGACGGCCTCGGCGGCCTTGCCGGGCACGCGCACGGTCAGCGTGTCGAAGTACGAACCGTGCACGACCTCCACACCGGCGGCGCGCAGGCCCTCGGCGAGGATCACCGCGTAGCGGTGGGTGCGGCGGGCGATCTGCCGCAGGCCGTCCGGGCCGTGGTAGACCGCGTACATCCCGGCCATGACGGCGAGCAGGACCTGCGCCGTACAGATGTTGCTGGTGGCCTTCTCGCGGCGGATGTGCTGCTCGCGGGTCTGCAGCGCCAGGCGGTACGCCTTGTTGCCGTCGGCGTCGACGGAGACGCCGACGAGGCGGCCGGGCAGGCTGCGGGCGAACTTCTCCTGGACCGCCATGTAGCCGGCGTGCGGGCCGCCGAAGCCCATCGGGACGCCGAAACGCTGGGTGGTGCCGACCGCGATGTCCGCGCCGAGCTCGCCGGGCGAGGTCAGCAGGGTCAGGGCGAGCAGGTCGGCGGCGACCGTGACGATCGCGCCCAGCTCGTGGGCCTCGTCGATGACCGGCTTGAGGTCGCGGACCTCGCCGGAGGCGCCCGGGTACTGGAGCAGCACGCCGAACACACCGCGTTCGGCCACCTCGGCCGGGATGCCGCGGCTCAGGTCGGCGACGACGACCTCGACACCGGTCGGCTCGGCGCGCGTCTCTATGACGGCGACGGTCTGCGGCAGGGTGTCCGCGTCGACGAGGAAGACCCCGCCCTTGACCTTGCCGACCCGGCGCGAGAGCGCGAGCGCCTCGGCGGCCGCGGTGCCCTCGTCGAGCAGGGAGGCGCCCGAGGTGGGCAGCCCGGTGAGGTCGGCGACGACGGTCTGGAAGTTGAGCAGCGCCTCCAGGCGGCCCTGCGAGATCTCCGGCTGGTACGGCGTGTACGCGGTGTACCAGGCCGGGTTCTCCATGACGTTGCGCAGGATCACCGGCGGCGTGAACGTGCCGTAGTAGCCCAGACCGATCATCGGGGCCAGCACCTTGTTGCGGTCGGCGAGGGAGCGCAGCTCGGCCAGGACCTCGGCCTCGGTGCGGGCGCCGGGCAGACCCAGCGCCTCGGCGCTCTTGATCACGTCCGGCACCGCGGCGGCGGTCAGCTCGTCGAGCGAGCCGTAGCCCACCTGCGCGAGCATCTTCGCCTGGGCCTCGGCATCGGGCCCGATGTGACGCTGCTCGAAGGGGATGCCACGCTCGAGCTCGGTGAGCGGCATGCGGTTGGCGGTCATTACGGAGGCCTCCTGGTCTGCACGACCTGCGAGGGGCACCACGGCGCGGGTACCCGGACGGCCTCCCCCTCTGTCATCTCAACCTGAGAGCTTCACCGGGGCGCGTGGGGGCGTCCCGGCTTTCACCGTCGGTGAGGAAAGGGTGCGCGCACAGGCGTATGCCCGCACGTCCCCCGTCCTGCTTTCCAGAGTGACCTCGTCCGCGCGGTACGTGGGCCTGAGAGATTCCGGGGAGGATTTGCTCCTTCGGCGCCTCCGGACTTCTTTCCGGAGGACTCTCCCGCGCGGGGTCAGCAGCCATGGCCAGGGTACCAGCGCGCCATGGGGCTGATCCTTCGAGTGGCCGACGCCCGCGATGTGCACTTTCGTAGTGCTTACGAGCAGTTGCGACCAGTTGGAGGGACCGTGCAGACCGATATCGATCCGCGCAGCCTGATCGGCCGCAAGGCGTTCGACCGCAACGGCAACAAGATCGGGACGGTGGACGAGGTCTACCTCGACGACGCCACCGGAGTACCCGAGTGGGCCGCCGTACGCACCGGCCTGTTCAGCCGGGACGCCTTCGTCCCGCTGGAGCCCAGCACCCTCGTCGACGACGCCCTGCACATTCCCTACGACCGGGCGCTGATCAAGGACGCTCCCGACTTCGGTGTCGGCCGCCATCTCTCCCCCGAACAGGAGCTGCAGCTCTACCACCACTACGGTCTGGACATCGCCGCCCCCGATCCGCTCCCCGGCACCGACCGGGACTTCGGCCGGCTGGCGGGCGAGGAGGACGACGAGGCCTGACCCTCCGCGTCTCCCGTCCCCCGGTCACCCGTCCCCGCGGCCGCGGGTGCCGACGGCTCCTCGGCGGCCGCCACCAGCGGCAGCGGCTCGGACGGCTCCAGGTCGGGGTCGTCCACCCGGAACGTCCGCACCCGTCCGGGCACGGCCGACGTGGGCGTCTCGAACCGGATCGTCACCCGCCCCACCCCGCTGCCCTGGACCCAGCCGGGGCCGAACTCGCGGTGGTGCACGTCGTGCCCGGCCAGCCAGCGCCGCTCGGCCGGGTCCACCGCCTCCGCCTGCTCGGGGGCGGCCGGACCCGCCTCGTCCTCGGCGGCCGCCTCCTCGACCGCCCCCTGCTCACCGGCCGCCTGGGCGAAGAGGTCCTCCTGCGTGAAGTCCGCGAGGCCGCTGACCCCGACCCCCAGGAGGCGCACCCCGCCCGTCGTGTCGACGGAGTCGAGCAGACGGTGGGCCGCCTCGCGCACCACCGTCGGGTCGTCCGTGGGCCCCCTGAGCGTCTCCGACCGGGTCAGCGTCGAGAAGTCGTATCTGCGGACCTTCAGGACGATCGTGCGGCCCGAGTGGCCGGAGGCGCGCAGGCGCTGCACACAGCGGTCGGCGAGCCGCGCCACCTCGTTCATCACCCGCACCCGGTCGTGCAGATCCACGTCGAAGGTGTCCTCGACCGACACCGATTTGGTGTCCCGCTCGGCCACCACCGGACGGTCGTCGAGCCCCAGGGCCATCCGGTGCAGCGACGCCCCGTGTGCCTTGCCGAGGAGCCGTACGAGCTCGTCCTCGCCCGCCTCGGCCAGATCCGCCACCGTGGTCATCCCGGCGCGGCGCAGATGCTCCCCGGTCGCGGGCCCCACGCCCGGCAGCGTCCTGACCGGCATCGGGGCGAGCAGCTCCCGCTCGGTGCCGGGCTCTATGAGCAGCATCCCGTCCGGCTTCGCCTCCTCCGAGGCGATCTTCGCCAGCATCTTGGACCCCGCCAGCCCCACCGACCCCGTCAGACCCGTGACCGCGCGGATGTCCGCACGCAGCCGCAGACCTGCCTCACGGG
This sequence comes from Streptomyces sp. NPDC023838, assembly GCF_040639555.1. Lineage (NCBI taxonomy): Bacteria > Bacillati > Actinomycetota > Actinomycetes > Kitasatosporales > Streptomycetaceae > Streptomyces > Streptomyces sp. NPDC023838. The sequence goes on along the minus strand of NZ_JBFAAD010000026.1, from coordinate 9,364 downwards.
CCGACTGGGCGTCCCACGCGACTCCCCCGGCTTCCAGGTCCACGAACGCCTCGTCGAGGCTCAGGGGCTCCACCAGAGGCGACAGCCGCCCCAGCAACTCCATCACCTGCTCGCTGATCGAACGGTAGAACCCGAAGCGCGGCACCAGATACGCGCCGTTGGGACACAGCCGTCTCGCCTGCGCCATCGGCATCGCGGAACGCGCGCCGAAGCGCCGTGCCTCGTACGACGCGGTGGCCACCACACCGCGCGGTCCGAGGCCGCCCACGATCACGGGTTTTCCGCGCAGACTGGGCTTCGACGCCTGCTCTGCGGCGGCGAAGAAGGCATCCATGTCCAGATGCAGAATGGTCGGCGCGGCTCTCACATCACCGATGCTGCCTCACGCCACTGACAATCGGCCCCCGGCGGCCCGGCGCACCTCAGACCGCGCGGTTGCGGCGCCGGGCGAGCTCGTCGGCGGGGTTGTGCCCGACCAGCGTCTCGCCGGTGTCGACGCGTTCTCCGTGCAGCTGGGACAGGGCCGCCTCGACGTCGCGCCACACCACACCGACGGCGATGCCGAAGACCCCCTGGCCGCCCTGGAGCAGGTCGACGACCTCGTCCGGCGAGGAGCACTCGTACACGGTGGCACCGTCGCTCATCAGCGTCATGCGCTCCAGATCGCGGAAGCCGCGCTCGCGCAGGTGCTGGACGGCGGTACGGATGTTCTGAAGGGCGACCCCGGTGTCCAGGAAACGCTTGACGATCTTGAGGACGACGACGTCCTTGAAGCTGTAGAGCCGCTGGGTGCCCGATCCGTACGCCGGACGCACACTGGGCTCGACCAGGCCGGTGCGCGCCCAGTAGTCGAGCTGCCGGTAGGTGATCCCCGCCGCCGCGCAGGCCGTCGGCCCCCGGTATCCGACGGTGTCGGTGCTGGTGTCGTCCGCACTGTCGTGAAGGGGGTGTCCACTGCTCGGGCTCGGCCGAGAGCCTGGGGGCGGGTACGGCCCGCTCTCCCCCGGACGTCCGGGGGCCTCCCCTGCCGTACTGTCGCCGCTGCTTCTCACGCCGACCCTCCGTCCTTGAACTGCCCTCACGACGGTAGGCAGTCACTCGGGGTGCGTCAACGATCGCCACACTCGGCACGCCGAGTGATAATCACCCTGAGAGTGGTTTCGCGTACCCCTCTTCGGGGAAAGGCTACTCGAATGCGCCGGAGCCGCCCGGTGTGCAGGCTCTCGGCGCAGCGGCTCACTGACTGTTGGTGCCGAAGTCCTCGGGCGAGATCTGGTCGAGGAACTCGCGGAACTTCTCCACCTCGTCCTCCTGCTCGTCCGGGATCGCGATCCCCGCGTCGTCGAGCACCCCGTCACTGCCGTAGATCGGCGTTCCGGTGCGCAGGGCGAGCGCTATGGCGTCCGATGGACGCGCGCTCACCTCGACACCACTGGCGAAGACCAGCTCCGCGTAGAAGACACCTTCGCGCAGGTCCGTGATGCGGACCTCGGTCAGCTCCTGACCCACGGCCTCCAGCACGTCCTTGAAAAGGTCGTGCGTCAGCGGCCGCGCCGGCGCCATCCCCTGCTGGGCGAAGGCGATCGCGGTCGCCTCCCCTGGACCGATCCAGATGGGGAGGTACCGATCGCCTCCCACTTCACGCAGGAGCACGATCGGTTGGTTGGAGGGCATTTCCACCCGGACACCCACGACGTCGAGCTCGTTCACACAGCAACCCTAGGACGTGCCCGGCAGGTTTGGGTAGTCGGGGACCCCCGAGGTCAGTGCAGCCGGACCCCGAGAGCGGTCTGGACCAGGGCAGCGTGGAGCCGCACGGTCAGCGCCGCGAGCTCCCTCACGGTCGCCTCCGCATGTGCCCTGGTCTGCGGGTTGCGGTGCAGCCGCAGGGGTGCGACCACCTGTTCGACCAGACCGGCCTCGCGGTCGGCCGCCGCCTTCATGGCGCGAAGATGACGTGGTTCCAGGCCGAATCGGCCCAGGTCCGCCACAAGACGCGCCACATTCACCGACTCCGCGTCGTAGCCGCCCCCGGGACCGGCCGAGATCAGCCCGTAGGACTCCCACTCGGTCAGCTCCTCCTCGGTGACCTCAGCGGCCACCAGAAGCTCCGTACGCCCCACACGGGACGCTGTGGGGCGGTCCGGGTCCCCCTCGCCCCCGCCGTCCGGAAGATCGCGTGCTCCGCCCGGAGCGGGCAGCGCGGGCTCCTCGCCCCGGCTCAGCGCGTCGAGGTGCTCGCGGATGACCTTCAGCGGCAGATAGTGATCCCGCTGCATCCGCAGCACCTGGGCGAGCCGCTCCACGTCCTCGGGGCTGAACTTGCGGTACCCCGACGGCGTGCGCCGGGGCTCCACCAGCCCCTCGGACTCCAGGAAGCGGATCTTGGAGATGGTGACTTCGGGGAACTCCTCGCGCAGCTGGTTGAGGACGGTGCCGATGCTCATCAGCCGGTCGCCCGCTGTGGCGGTGCCGTTTCCGGCACCGCCCGTCGGTGTGTGCAGCATGGGCCTTCCCTGGATGGATCTTCCCCTGAGGGGCCCCCGAACGGACTGGGAGAGGGTCAGCCGCGCTGGCTCGCGTAGAACACCAGCCGGTACTTCCCGATCTGCACCTCGTCGCCGTTGGACAGGTCGATCGAGTCGATCCGCTCCCGGTTCACATACGTGCCGTTGAGGCTACCGACGTCCGAGACGGTGAAACGGCCGTCCGGGCCCCGGCGGAACTCGACATGACGGCGCGACACGGTCACGTCGTCGAGGAAGATGTCGCTCTGCGGATGCCGGCCCGCCGTGGTCAGCTCGCCGTCCAGCAGGAAGCGGCTGCCCGAGTTCGGCCCGCGGCGCACCACCAGGAGGGCGGAGCCCAGCGGCAGCGCGTCGACCGCGGCCTGCGCCTCCGGCGACAGCGACGGCAGCGCCGTCTGGCCCGTCACCTCGGAGTCGTACGCCTCCAGGCCCGAGATCGAGATCGTCGACGTGGTCTCCGCGGCACGCTCAGGGACCGCGCCCGGGCGCAGCGGCGCGCCGCAGTTGGAGCAGAAACGGCTGGCCGCCGCATTGCTGTGCCCGCACCTCGTACACACCGGCATGGACGGATCCTCCTGCCCGGGCTGGACCGCGTGGGCGCTCGTCGCATACGGGTCGGGCGTAAACCCTCCACCCGTACTCGATGGTTCCCCGAAACCTATGCGGCCGGGACCGGCAGGGTCAACAGAAGACGCGCCCGGACCGCCCGGAATGTCGCCACCGGGGCGACCCACCTCGTCGCGGAACAGCGGGCGCTCGCCGCCCTGCTCCTCCGCCTGTCCACGGCCTCGGGCACGATGCCGGGCGGAGCCGCTGGCACCGTCCTCACGTGCGCTCTTGCCGAACAACTTCGCAAACAACTTCACGGGCGATTCCCCTTGACCGAAACAGACCCGCCCGTGGGGCAGGACGAACCCAGAATCAACACACCGGCCGACCCGGACATCCTCACAACGTCCGTATCCGCCAAACAGTTTCCACCACGCACCACGAGTTGGGTGCGCCGACCCCCCGCAAGCTCATGCCCTTGTGCGGTCGCTCGCATGCGGCCCCGCGTCACCGCGAGGACGACCGAGCGTAGTCAGGCCGCTTCGCAGGTCGCAAGGCATCCACGACGATCTTCTCGGAACGGACCACAGTGGCCGTGGCCTGCTCCTTCTCCAGAGTCTGCACCACGCCGCCGGGGATGTTGAGCGCGGGTTCGAGATCCTGTGGCTTTCCGATCACCTTGAAGACATACGGAGCGGTGACTTTCCGGCCGTCGACCTCGATGCCCCCGTCGGCGTCCGAGAAGTACGTGTTGGCGACTACCCGGACGTCATTGACCTGGATCGCCTCCGCGCCCGCGGCACGCAGCTCCTGGATGGTGTCGAGCAGTTTGTCCGCCTCGACCGCCTTCCTGGAGTCGGTGATGGTCAGCGTGATGCCGGGGCCCTGCGCCGCGACCGTACCGGCCAGGATGCCCAGCTGACGCTCCTTCTCCAGGGTCTGCTTACGCGCCTCCGCCGCCTGGTTCGAGCTGGTCTCCAGCTCGGTGCGCTGCCCTTCGAGACGCTGCTTCTCGTCCTCAAGACGCTTGGTACGGGAGTCGAGCTCGTCCAGGATGCGCACCAGGTCCTCCTGGCGGGCCCCGCGCAGCGCGCTGTTGTCGCTGGTGGATCGGACCTGGATGGCCAGGCCCAGACCGAGCACGAACAGCAGCAGGGCGACGATCAGTTGGGCCCGGGTCACCCGAGGCGGCCACACCCCGGCGGCCAGCCGCTGCCGGCCCGTCAACTGCGGACCGGACGGTTCCTGGGGCGCGGGGCCGGGCATCCCGGGCGTGTCGGCCCGAGGGGGCTCCGGAACGGAAGGGGTGCTTCCGGCGACGGGCCCGGGGGTGCGGTCGGCGGCCCCAGGGGCACGGTCGGCCGGTCCCGGGGCCCGGTCGGGGGCCCCATCGGCGGGTCCGGGGGTGTGCTCCGGGCCCTGCTCAGGCGTGTCTTCGCTGCTCATCGGCCTCACGCCCGGAAGACGTGCCGGCGGATGGCCGCGGCGTTGGAGAAGATCCGGATGCCGAGCACGACGACCACACCGGTCGACAGCTGCGCGCCCACGCCCAGCTTGTCACCGAGGAACACGATCAGCGCCGCCACGACGACGTTCGACAGGAAGGACACCACGAAGACCTTGTCCACGAAGATGCCGTCGAGCATGGCCCGCAGACCGCCGAAGACCGCGTCCAGCGCGGCGACGACGGCGATGGGCAGATACGGCTCGACCACCGCAGGCACCTCGGGCCGGACCAAAAGTCCGACCACGACTCCCACGACGAGGCCAAGTACGGCGATCACGATGTGCCTTTCCTTGTGGCGGCCGCGCCCCTGCCGGCGTCCGTGGCCTGCGGCTGTGCTGTACGTACGATCAGGCTCGGCGCGGCCGGCAGGCGCACCTCGCCCTGGTCCGAAATGCTGGAACGGATGCCGTAGTTCTCCTGGAGCACATGGAGATACTGACCGTCGGCGCTGTCCTGGAAGGCGGTGCTGAGCTTCTTCCCGTCCCCCACCGCGAGCACCGTGTACGGCGGCACCAGCGGCCTGTTGTCGACCAGTATGGCGTCGCCCGCCGCCCTGATCGCCGAAAGGGCGGTGAGCCGCTGCCCATTGATGGCGACGGCCTCGGCGCCGGACTGCCACAGACCGTTGACGACGCGCTGCATGTCCCGGTCGCGCACCCGCCCGGTGTCCGAGAAGCTGCTGTTCTCGCGCGGGTTGGCCCCGCCGCCCGTCTCGGTGTTCTTGGCGTCGTCGACGACCAGCTTCACCCCGGGGCCGTGCACCTCGGTCGCTCCCGACAGCAGCGCGACCAGTTCGCCCTGGTCGCCGCCGTGTTTCTCCAGCGCCTTGCGCTGACGGTCACCGACCTCGTCGCGCAGCGAGTCGACGTTCTTCTGGAGGTCGTCGGCGGCCTTGGTCTCCGCCTCCACGCGCCCGATCAGCTCCTGGCGCTCCTTGGCGACCACCGGCGCCGTTATCCGCGCCTGCGCGGCGCCGACCGTCACCACCACGGCGGCGAGCAGCAGACCGGCGGCCAGCGCGAGCTTCGCGCGCAGGTTACGGGGCATGCCCTCCTGGCCCTCGGCCTTGCGCCGGGCCGTCGCCTCCGCGTACCCGTCGTCGAGGGCGTGGTCCATCACATTGGTCAGCAGCGACATGGACGCGTCGGGGCGGGACGGCGGAGAAGGTGTGCTCCGAACGGGGGGCTGCTGCGACATGCCGCACATCGTCGCACGTCGGCGCCCCTGCCGCCGAATGGCCCCACCGGTGCGCCGGGCGGCGTCCCACGACCCCGCCCGGCGCCCCCGAATACCTCAGTGACCTGCGCTGTCCACGATCGCCGACCACTCGTCGAGCAGCGCCTGCGCGGAGGCGTCGTCGGGCCCCTCGGCCCACAGATGGGTGACCGCCTCGGCCGGGTCGGGCAGCACCATCACCCAGCGGCCGTCGGCCTCGACGACCCGTACCCCGTCGGTCGTGTCCACCGACCGGTCCCCGGCCGCCTCCACCACCCGCCGCATCACCATGCCCTTGACCGCCCATGGCGTCGCGAGGTCCCGCCGCAGCACATGAGCGCGTGGTATCCGCGAATCGATCTGACTGAGCGTGAGCTGCGTCCGCGCCACGAGCCCGATGAGCCGTACGAAGGCGGCCGCGCCGTCGAAGACGCTGCTGAACTCGGGAATGATGAACCCGCCGCGCCCGTCGCCACCGAAGATGGTCGACTCCTCGCGGCCCACGCGCGTCAGGTCGTCGGGCGACGTGGTCGTCCACTCCACCTGCGTACCGTGGTACGCGGCGACCTGCTCGGCGATACGGGTCGTGGTCACCGGCAGCGCCACCCGCCCGCTGCGCCGCTCGGCCGCCACGAGATCGAGCATCACCAGCAGCGCCCGGTCGTCCTCCACGATCCGCCCGCGCTCGTCGACCAGCGAGAGCTTCTCCCCGACCGGGTCGAACCGCACACCGAACGCGGCCCGCGCCGAGGCCACGATCTCACCGAGCCGAACGAGCCCGGCCCGCCGTCCGTCGGCCGTCTCGGTCGGCCGCGACTCGTCGAGCCCCGGGTTGATGGTGAGCGAGTCCACCTGGAGACGCCCGAGCAGACTGGGCAGGACCAGCCCCGCACTGCCGTTGGACGCGTCGACCACGACCTTCAGGCCGGCCTCCGCGACCCCCGTCGTATCGACCTTGCGCAGCAGCGACCCGGTGTACGAGTCGAAGACGCTGCTCGGGAACTGCAGGTCCCCGATCTCGCCGGGGAACGCCCGCCGGTACTCCTGACGTGCGTACACCCGGTCCAGTTTGCGCTGCCCGGCCTGCGAGAGGTCCGCTCCCCGCTCGTCGAAGAACATGATGTCCACGGAGTCCGGCACACCCAGCGAGGTCCGGATCATGATCCCGCCGGCGCTGCCCCGCGCGGTCTGCTGTCTGGCCACCGGCAGCGGTACGTTCTCCAGGTCCCGTACGTCGATGGCGCTGGCCTGAAGTGCCGAGATCACCGCCCGCTTCAGGGCGCGCGCACCGCGCGAGTGATCACGGGCCGTGGTGACGGTCGCGCCCTTCTTCAGGGTCGTCGCGTACGCACCGGCCAGCCGCACCGCGAGCTCCGGGGTGATCTCCACATTGAGGATGCCGGAGACACCGCGCGCCCCGAAGAGGTGGGCCTGGCCGCGCGACTCCCAGATCACCGAGGTGTTGACGAACGCGCCCGCCTCGATGGTCTTGAACGGATAGACCCGGACATTGCCCTGAATGATCGATTCCTCACCGACCAGGCACTCGTCGCCGATGACAGCGCCGTCCTCGATCCGTGCCGCCCGCATGATGTCGGTGTTCCTGCCGATCACACAGCCGCGCAGATTGCTGTGCTGCCCGATGTAGACGTTGTCGTGGACGACGGCCTTGTGCAGGAAGGCCCCGGTCTTGACGACGACGTTGGACCCGATGACCGTGTGCTCGCGGATCTCCACGCCGGCTTCGACCTTGGCGTAGTCACCGATGTAGAGCGGGCCGCGCAGCACCGCGTCCGGATGGACCTCGGCGCCCTCCGCGACCCAGACACCGGGCGAGATCTCGAAGCCGTCGATGTCGACGTCGACCTTGCCTTCGAGCACGTCGGCCTGCGCCTTCACATAGCTCTCGTGCGTGCCGACGTCCTCCCAGTAGCCCTCCGCGACATAGCCGTAGATGGGCTTGCCCTCCTTCATCAGCTGAGGGAAGACATCACCGGACCAGTCGACGGACACATCGGCGTCGACGTAGTCAAAAACCTCCGGCTCCATCACATAGATTCCGGTGTTCACCGTGTCCGAGAAGACCTGGCCCCAGGTCGGCTTCTCCAGGAAGCGCTCGACCTTTCCCTCTTCGTCGACGATGGTGATGCCGAATTCCAGTGGGTTGGGCACCCGGGTCAGGCACACCGTGACCAGTGCGCCCTTCTCCTTGTGGAAGTTGATGAGATCAGTCAGATCGAAGTCGGTGAGGGCGTCACCCGAGATGACGAGGAAGGCATCGTCCTTCAGGGCCTCCTCGGCGTTCTTGACGCTGCCCGCGGTACCGAGGGGCTTCTCCTCATTGGCATAGGTGAGCTCCATCCCGAGCTCCTCGCCGTCGCCGAAGTAGTTCCTGACCAGCGAGGCCAGGAACTGCACGGTTACGACGGTCTCATTGAGCCCATGCCGCTTGAGCAGCCGCAGCACATGCTCCATGATCGGCCGGTTTACCACCGGCAGGAGCGGCTTGGGCATGCTCGAGGTCATGGGGCGAAGGCGTGTTCCTTCGCCACCGGCCATCACGACGGCCTTCATGTCGGAAGCGTCCTCCTTGACGAGACGACGGTCTAGCCGACTGCACCCGTCCGGGTGGGCCCCCTGGCATCAAGCGCGGACCCCTCTGCTCCGAAGGACCGCCGACGAGCTCAATCGGCCGCTGAGTCCGCCTTGACCAGCCGGCGGACCTGAACCACATACAGGATCCCTGCCCACCAATACAGAGTTGTACCCCATCCGGCGAACGCCCATCCGAAAATCGCCGCCAGATCGGCGAGCCATCCGCTTCCGTCACTCAGCAGCAGCAGCGGGAAGGCGTACATAAGGTTGAACGTGGCAGCCTTCCCCAGGAAGTTCACCTGCGGCGGCGGATAGCCGTGCCTGCGGAGGATTCCCACCATCACCAGAAGCATCAGCTCCCGGGCCAAAAGGGCAGCGGTCAGCCAAAACGGCAGGATCTCCCGCCAGGTGAGACCGACGAGTGTGGAAAGGATGTACAGCCGGTCGGCCGCCGGGTCGAGCAGCCGGCCGAGACTGCTGATCTGGTTCCAGCGCCGGGCGAGCTTCCCGTCCAGGTAGTCACTGACACCGCTGAGCGCCAGTACGAGCAATGCCCAGCCATCGCTCTTGGGCCCGCCGAACTCGGGTCGGAGGATCAGCCACAGGAACACGGGTACGCCGATGAGACGCGCCATGCTGAGGATGTTGGGGATGGTGAGCACCCGGTCCGTCTGAACGCGAGTCTCCTGGACCTCCACCCGGGGGCCTCCTGTGAACGTGCCAACGATGCCCCCTGACCCTACCGGCAGCGGGGAGCGACGAGTGCACAGGGGTACGGAGGGTTCTACAGCTCAACGGCTTTAGGGCTCTACGGCTCTACGGGAAAGGTCCTGAACGCAAAAATGCCTCAACCCCCGGCCCAAAAGGGCACGGGAGTTGAGGCTAAAATTTGTTCGGCGGCGTCCTACTCTCCCACAGGGTCCCCCCTGCAGTACCATCGGCGCTGAAAGGCTTAGCTTCCGGGTTCGGA